>NZ_CACSJY010000078.1:0-19839 GCF_902706155.1 Pseudomonas sp. 18058 | reverse complement strand
CTTTTGATCTTGATTGATTTTTAAACACAAGATCAAAAGATCGCAGCGTGCCGCAGCTCCTACAGGGGTAAGACGTCAAATCGCAGGCACAAAAAAACCGTGCCCGGATCACTCCGGAGCACGGTTTTTTATTGCTGCGTCTTACTTGTTCACAGCGTCGGTCAGGCCTTTGGCCACAACCAGCTTGATCACTTTCTTCGCAGGGATTTCGATGGCAGCGCCAGTCGAAGGGTTACGGCCAGTGCGGGCAGGACGCTCGGTCACTTTCAGCTTGCCGATACCTGGCAAGGTGATTTCGCCGCCGTTTTCCAGCTGATCGGCAACGATTTGGCCCAGTTGGTCCAGAGCGTTACGCGCGGTGGTTTTCGGCGCGTCGATAGCTTCAGCGATGTCGGCGATCAGTTGGTCTTTAGTAAGAGCCATGTAGTGTTCCTTCCCTATCAAATTCATATGGATTGCAGAGTGCAGTGTCAGCCATCGAGCCCGATCTTCTGGATCTGGCACCCTCGGCGATAACCACGACGAGTCGGGTTATAGATACCGAAATCAGGGTTTGGTTCGACCTGACAAATGCTGATTGCACGCTTAACGCAGTGACTTCGCGTAAGACCGGGCAAAACTAGCACAGAGACAAGGAAATATCCGCCTCTAGCTACCCATTTGGTCAGCTTTATTGCTCTAAACCGCGAAAAAACTGCATAAGCCCGGTCGCACGCCCCGGTTTTGCCCTACAACCCCCCATTTATACTGCCGTCGACACGGTTTCCCCGTTATGTAGGAGCTGCCGAAGGCTGCGATCTTTTGATCCTGTTTTATTAAAATGCCAGATCAAAAGATCGCAGCCTGCGGCAGCTCCTACAACTGGCCCGTGCCGAGAATCGGGTACACTTAGCGCTTTTTCGGGGGAGCCTGCCCTCCTCCCTTCCAACAGCCGAGAAGCCCATGCCGATCCGTCATTGCATCGTCCACCTGATCGACAAAAAACCCGACGGCACGCCCGCAGTTCTGCACGCCCGTGACACGGAACTGGCCGAGTCCGCGGCCATCGAGAACATGCTCGCCGACCTCAACGAAAGCTATAACGCCAAACAGGGCAAAGCCTGGGGCCTGTTTCACCCGGAATCCGGCGCGTTCCCGTTCAGTGGCTGGCTGAAGGAATACATGGAGGGCGGCAAGGACTTCACCGCATTCAGCAAAGTCGCGGTCGAGCACCTGCAGAAGCTGATGGAAGAGTCGAACCTGTCGGTCGGCGGCCACGTGCTGTTCGCGCATTATCAGCAAGGCATGACCGATTACCTGGCAATCGCCCTGCTGCACCACAGTGAAGGCGTGGCGGTGACCGACGAGTTGGACGTGACCCCGTCGCGCCACCTCGACCTCGGCCAACTGCACCTCGCGGCGCGGATCAACGTTTCTGAGTGGCAGAACAACAAGCAGTCCAAGCAGTACATCTCGTTCATCAAGGGCAAGAATGGCAAAAAGGTCTCGGAATATTTCCGCGACTTTATCGGCTGCCAGGAAGGCGTCGACGGCCCGGGCGAAACCCGCACGCTGCTCAAGGCCTTCAGCGATTTCGTTGAGAGCGAAGACCTGCCGGAAGAGTCCGCGCGCGAGAAGACCAAGACCCTGGTCGATTACGCCAGCAGCCAGGCCAAACTCGGCGAGCCGATGGGCCTGGAAGAACTCTCCGAGCTGATCGACGAAGAGCGCCCGAAAGCCTTCTTCGATCACATCCGCAATAAGGACTACGGCCTGTCGCCAGAGATTCCAGCGGACAAACGCACTTTGAATCAATTCCGCCGCTTCACCGGCCGTGCCGAAGGCCTGTCGATCAGCTTTGAAGCGCACCTGCTGGGCTCGAAGATCGAGTACGACGAAGAGGCTGGCACCCTGGTCATCAAAGGTTTGCCGACGTCGCTGACCGATCAGCTGAAGCGGCGCAACTGATGCTCGCCAATGTGCTGAAGAAGGTCGCGCTGGTTCTGCTGGTGGTCGTGGTGTATCAGAACTGGGGCAAGATCGAGCGGGTATTCAATCCGTCGCAGATGGTTGCCGAGCAGACGCGGGCGCAAGCCAACGTCGTGCTCTACGCCACCGACTGGTGCGGTTACTGCAAGCAGACCAAGCGTTTTCTCGACAGCAAGGGGATTGCGTTCAAGGAGTTCGATATCGAGAAGGATGCCGATGCGCGCAAGGCGTATGAGGCATTGGGTGGACGCGGGATTCCGTTGATTGATGTCAACGGCACCTTGATTCGCGGGTTTGACCCGGACGAAATCCTCGCCGCCCTGAAATAAAACTCTGTAGGAGCAAGGCTTGCCCGCGAAGAACGATAATCCGGTTTATCAGAGACACCGCGTCATCGTTCTTCGCGAGCAAGCTTAGCTCCTACAGATTTAGCGGGCCTCGATGCGGAAACCGAAGCGTGGGAAGTGCACGTGCACCACGCCGCCGCGCTCGTCTTCGCGACGAATGATCAGCTCTTCGCTACCGGCAAACAGCAACTCACCGACCACCGGATCAACACCATAATCCGTCGCCGAGATCGCCACTTGCTGGCCTGCCTTGAAACCATTCGGGTCGATGAACTGCTCTTTCGGCAGATCCGCTGGCGTCGCACTGTGTGCAACTTCCAGCGCTTCCTCAGAGGTCATCGCACTCGCCGCGCCATGACCAAAGCCCAACACTCGACCCAACCACGCGGAAACAGCCGGATACTCCTCCACCAACGGCGCGGTGACGTGAGTCGCTTTGAGGAACCACAGCGGATGCGCCAGCGCGAAGTCGGCAATCGACGGCTCGCCGAACAGGAAGTCGCCCTGCTCGCGCTGCAGTTGTTGCTCCAGACGCAGCATGATCGTCGGCCATTGATGCTTGGCCTGCTCAGCGGACAAACGTGTGGCGCTGCCGCCACTGAACAAACCGGCGCGGTCAGCCATAAACGCTTTGATCGCTTCCGGCGGCAGCTTGCCGAAACGCACGGCAACCGACTCAGGCTGGAACACCAGGCTCACCGCATGCTGGAACACCACCGAATCAACCCAGGTGGCGAAACTCGCGGTGGTCATTTCCTGGCCTTCAGGGAAGAAGCTCGGCAGGGCTTTTTCCTGCTCCAGGCGACGGGCGATCAGTGAAGTGTCGCAGTAGATGTCGGCGCCGATTTGCAGCACCGGGGTTTTGCGATAGCCGCCAGTCAGTGCGGTCAGATCCGGCTTGGGCATCACTGGCGAAATGTGCACCGAGCGCCACGACAAGCCTTTGAAACCCAGCAGCAGGCGGGCCTTCTCGGCAAATGGAGAAGTCGGGTAATGATGCAGAATCAACTCGGACATGCTCGGCTCCGCCGCTCAGAAAGTGAGCCGGCAGCTTAGCGCGCATTTGCTTAGCAGCCTACAGATCTGGCTGATGGGAACCGATCAGTCAGATTGATAAGACGCGACCAGGCATTCCTTGGCGCTCTTGCGCAGTTTTTTGATCAGCCGTTCCTGACGCAAAGCATCGCTTTTGTCGCGACACAATTCGGTGTACACCAACGCCATCGCCGGGCTGGAAAGGAAGAACCGCGCGCCTTTGCCGCTTTGATGCTTGGCGAAGCGGCGCACCGGGTCATCGCTGATGCCGCAGTACAGCGAACCGTTGGCCGCGCGAACCAGGTAGACGAACCAGGACTTGCTCACCGGTTCGGCCACATCGACAGATTTTTCGCTAAGGCTGGTCAATTCGGGATCAAGACGTGTAGGAAACAGGCCGCGATCTTATCAGCGACCGGCCTGAAATGCCTTCAGTCCCTTCAACGCCTGCGCACGCACGGCGTTGCGTACCAGAGGCGTCCAGCCCAGCAGCAGACCTTTGAAACCCAGAGCCTGACGCGACCAGCGCCACAGATCGAAATGGTCGTGGTGCTCGCAGATCTTGCCGTCACGGAAGACGAAACGGGCCTGGATATCGTTGATCACAACGTTGCCGGTCTGGCTGAACAGGTAAGTCGCGACCCAGTGCGCACCGCCGCTGCGCTCATCAGCGCGGACGTTGTCGAAGGTCAGGGAGAAGTCTTTGGCGCGGGTGGTGAGCATGCGCCACATGTCGCCGGCATCGCGCCCGCGCAGCTCGCCGAAGGCCGGGTCGCTGAACACCACGTCATCGGTGTAGCACGCGGCCATCGCCTCGGCGTCCAGACGTTTGAAGGCTTCGTAGAAGCGGGTGATCAACGCGCTGTGGGCTTTGCTCATGGGCAATCTCCAAAAGAGGTACAGATTGCCAGCACGATAATCCGCAATACGAAGAAACACTATCGGCATTCGTAAACCGAATACCATGCAAGATCTTAAAGGCGCCCCAAAAACTGTGGGAGCGAGCTTGCTCGCGAAGAGGCCGGCACATTCAACATGATCTGTGCCTGAACCACCGTCTTCGCGAGCAAGCTCGCTCCCACATTGGATATCACGGCCCCCAAAAAAGGGTTACGCGTCAGATTCTTTCGCTTTGTACTTGCACGTACAGTGCTCGCCCGGCGCCGAGGCCGGCGATGATCGCGCCGGTGCCGATGATGCCGAAGATCCAGCCCACCGCATTCCAGCCGCCCGTCCAGTCATGCACCACACCGACCGCAAACGGCCCCATCGACGCCAGCGTGTAACCGAAGCCCTGGGACATGCTCGACAGGTTCGCGGCGACGTGCGAATCGCGCGAACGCAAGACGATCAACGTCAGCGCCAGACTGAACGTACCGCCCTGCCCCAGGCCCAGCAGAATCGCCCAGCCCCACAGGCCTTCGATCGGCGCATACAGGCAACCGAACAGGCCACCCAGGGTCAACGCCATCACCACGACAATTGCCAGACGCTGATCCTTGCCGCGAGTGGCCAGCCACGGCGCGGCCAGCGAACTGGCGAGCTGGATGATCACCGAGCCGGACAACACCAGCCCCGCTTGCGTCGGCGTCAGCCCGCGACCAATCAGGATCGACGGCAACCAGCCGAACACGATGTACGCCAGCGACGATTGCAGGCCCATATACAACGTCACTTGCCACGCCAGCGGATCACGCAGCAAACCGCGCACGCGATAGGCGACGTTGTGTGCACCGTGTTTCTGCCCGACCTGTGGCAGCCAGAACAACGCCGCCACCAGCGCCGGGATGACCCAGAAGCCCAGGCCAATTGTCCAGTCTCCGCCAAAATGCTCGCTCAACGGCACACTGGTGCCCGCCGCCATTGCCGCACCGAGGCACAGCGCCATGGTGTAGACGCCGGTCATGGTGCCGGCGTGTTTGGCGAAGTCGCGTTTGACGATACCCGGCAGCAATACGCCGACAATGCCGATGCTTGCGCCGCCCAATACGCTGCCCGCAAACAGGCCGATTTCACCAAAGCTGCTACGCAAAATGATGCCGCAGGCCAGTGTCAGCAGGATGCCCAACACCACGCGTTCGGCGCCAAAACGTCGCGCCAGAATCGGTGCCAGCGGCGCGAACAAGCCGAGGCACAGCACCGGCAGTGTGGTCAGCAAACCGGCCTGCGCCGCCGACAAGCCGAGGCTCTTGGAAACGTCGCTGAGCAGCGGCGCCATGCTCGACAGCGCCGGACGCAAGTTCAACGCCACCAGAATCAGCCCCAGCAGCAACAGCCACGGCCGGCGCACCAGCGGGTGGCTTTGTTGCACCTGCTCGTCATCGGCCTCGGCGTCGATCAGCAGCTCTTCAAGCTCTGCCGTGCGTTTCGGGGTTGTGGATAGCTCACTGCGGGACATGGATTTCTCGGTTTCAAGGTTCATTGATCAACTGCCTCGACAAGGCTTTGGCCCGTTCCGGGTCGCGTTGTTCGACGGCATCGAGCAACTCGATGTGCAGGTCGAACACTTCCTGACGGCGCGGGACGATGTTCAGGGTCTGGCGCAATTGCGCGCCGACGATGCTGGAGAAATAGCGATACAGCTCGCTGAGGGTCGGGTTGTGGGCGGCGTCGACCAGTCGGCGGTGGAACACCAGATCGCAGGCGATGTAGGTATCGAGGTCGCCGTGGTAGTGACTGCCGCTGGTGCCGAGGGCTTTGCGCAATGCGGCGAGGTCTTCATCGGTGCGACGCAACGCCGCCAGGCCGATCGCCTCGACTTCAAGGATGTGCCGGGTTTCCCGCGCCTGCTCCAGCGAGCAACGCGACAACGCTTTCAGCGTGTCGAGCGGATCAACCAGCGCGCGCAAATAACTGCCGTCGCCCTGGCGAATCTCGATCAATCCAGAAAACGCCAACACACGCATGGCTTCGCGCACGGTATTGCGGCTAATGCCCAACTCAGCGCAGAGCTCGGGTTCGGTCGGCAAGCGTTCGCCGACCTGCCAGGCACCACTGTTAATGCGCTGGCGGAGTTGATCCAGGGCCTGATCGACCAAGGATCGTTTAATGAGTGGAGAAATGTCTGACATAGGATTCGCCCTTTCATCCAATCATAGGATGAATTTTCCGACATGTTAGTCAGACCCATGTAGGACGGCAACCACCTAGGGTCAAAAGGCGACACATGGAGCGGCATTTTCGATTGGTCAAAATTACCCTTTAAGGGTAATTTCAGGGACAGGGTTTTGGTTTCTTATGGAAAAGAACACACCCCATTACGACTTGGTGGTAGTGAAGCAAGAAGTCATCAGACTGGGCGCTAAAGCCTTTACAGGAAGCGCGATGAGCTCGGGCAAGGGCATGGGGTTGAACCTCAAACGTATGCAGCAAGCCATCTGCTCGCTGGATCGCCGGATGTTCTACAAGTCCATGACTTGCTACACCAACCACAGACACTGGCAGGATGTTTACCACATTGGATTTCACGACTTGGAGTTGTATATCAAAATCACCTACTGCCCCAACGGCGGTCCTCCCGTGATCTCTTTCAAGGAGAAGAATTTATGAATACACGGCAATGCTTGAGCTGTGGCACTCAAGAGGCGATGCAACATTTCGAAGGTCGCAGTTTGACTGTCAACTACAAGGATGTTTCACGTTGGGTGCACGGCATTGCAGGGTGGGAATGCCAAGCCTGCGGCGAGATCATTTTTGATAACGATACTGACAGCGCCGAACGCTATTCTGACGCCGGCGATAAATTGCTCGAAGAGTGCTTCCACGTAATGGGCGCCGAGATGAAACGCATCCGCCGCAAATTGCATCTCACCCAAAAAGAAGCAGTTAAATTGCTATCCGGCGGAGGTCACAACGCTTTTTCCCGCTACGAACGCGGCGAGCTTTCACCGCCTCAACCGTTGTTCAATCTTATGCGTCTGCTAGACCGGCACCCTCACCTGCTCGCCGAAATACACGCGATGAACGAAGGCAGTGAATTGCGGCGATTGCTCGCCGCGCGCTTCCCGGAACAGGAGACGGCACCGGTGCCCTGACAAAACCTGGAAAAAATAAACCCGGAACGCGGTCCGGGTTTATGTCAGAATGTAGGTCAGATCAATGCAAAATCTGACTCAAGAACAGCTTCGTCCGCTCATTCTGCGGATTATCGAAGAAGTCATTTGGCGCCGCCTGTTCAACGATCTCACCCTTGTCCATGAAGATCACACGGTTCGCCACAGTCCGCGCGAAGCCCATTTCGTGGGTCACGCAGAGCATGGTCATGCCGTCTTCCGCCAGGCCGATCATGGTATCCAGCACCTCTTTCACCATCTCCGGATCGAGCGCTGAAGTCGGTTCATCGAACAGCATGATTTTCGGTTTCATGCACAGGGCGCGGGCAATCGCCACACGCTGCTGCTGACCGCCGGACAGTTGCCCCGGAAACTTGTGCGCCTGCTCCGGAATGCGTACGCGCTCCAGGTAATGCATGGCGATTTCCTCGGCCTTGCGCTTGGGCATCTTGCGTACCCACATCGGCGCCAGGGTGCAGTTCTGCAAAATGGTCAGGTGCGGGAACAGGTTGAAATGCTGGAACACCATGCCGACTTCGCGGCGGATCGCTTCGATCTGCTTGAGGTCGTTGGTCAGCTCCACGCCGTCGACGACGATGCGACCCTGCTGGTGTTCTTCCAGACGATTGAGACAACGAATCGTCGTCGATTTGCCGGAACCCGACGGGCCGCACAAAACGATACGCTCGCCCTGTTTAACGTTGAGGTTGATGTCTTTCAGCACGTGGAACTGGCCGTACCACTTGTTGACGCCCTGCATCTGAATAATGCCTTCAGGGCTCACAGGCTTTTTGATTACTTCACTCATCTCAAAACTCCTAACGCTTGTGGCCAGTGTCGAGCTTGCGTTCCAGATGCATGGAATAGCGCGACATACCAAAACAGAAAATCCAGAACACCAGGGCGGCGAATACGTAGCCTTCGGTGGCCATGCCCAGCCATTTCGGGTCGGCAGCGGCTTGCTTGACGCTGTTGAGCAAGTCAAACAGGCCGATGATGATCACCAGACTGGTGTCCTTGAACAGCGCAATAAAGGTGTTGACGATGCCCGGGATCACCAGCTTCAGGGCTTGCGGCAGAATCACCAGACCCATCGAACGCCAGTAACCGAGGCCCATCGCTGCGGCCGCTTCGTACTGACCTTTGGGAATCGCTTGCAGACCACCGCGCACCACTTCAGCGACGTAGGCCGACTGGAACAGGATCACGCCGATCAGCGCCCGCAGCAGCTTGTCGAAGTTCATGCCTTCAGGCAGGAACAGCGGCAGCATCACCGAGGACATGAACAGCACGGTGATCAACGGCACGCCGCGCCAGAATTCGATGAAGGTCACGCAGACCACACGAATCGCCGGCATGTTCGAGCGTCGACCCAGCGCCAGCACAATCCCCAGCGGCAAGGCGCCAGCGATACCGACAGTGGCGATCACCAGGGTCAGCATCAGGCCGCCCCATTGGCTGGTCGCCACCTGTGGCAGGCCGAACACGCCGCCGTGCAGCAGGCACCAGGCAACAATCGGGTAGATCACCAGGAAGCTCAGCCCGTACACCGCTTTACGCGGGAAGCGCGAGATGAACAGTGGCGCCACGCCGATCACCGCCAGCCACACGGTCAGGTCGACGCGCCAACGCCATTCAGCCGGGTAATAGCCGTACATGAACTGGCCGAAACGCTGCTGAATGAACACCCAGCAGGCGCCGTCCTTGGTGCAGTCGGCGCGGGTGGTGCCGACCCAGTTGGCATCAATGATTGCCCAACTGAGAATCGGTGGCACGACGAGGTAGATCAGGTAGAACGCAAACAGCGTCAGCAAGGTGTTGAGCCAGCTGGAGAACATGTTCGCGCGCATCCATGCGACCACGCCGATGCTGCTGTTCGGTGGGGGCATGTCGGGTTTGAAAGTATGAGTACTCATGCGCTTTTCCTTACCGCTCGATCAGCGCAATGCGCTTGTTGTACCAGTTCATCAGCAGGGAAATGCTGATACTGATCGCCAGGTACACGCTCATGGTGATGGCAATCACTTCGATCGCCTGACCGGTCTGGTTAAGCACGGTGCCGGCGAACAGCGAAACCATTTCCGGGTAACCGATACCGGCCGCCAGCGAAGAGTTTTTCGCCAGGTTGAGGTATTGGCTGGTCAGCGGCGGAATGATCACGCGCAAGGCTTGCGGGATGATCACCTTGCGCAGGGTCGGGCCGTTGCGCAGGCCGAGCGAACGCGCCGCTTCGGTCTGGCCGTGGCTGACCGACTTGATCCCCGAGCGCACGATCTCAGCGATGAACGCCGCGGTGTACACGGTCAGGGCGAGGGTCAAGGCGAGCAGTTCCGGGATCAGCACCCAGCCGCCAACGAAGTTGAAGCCTTTGAGCTCGGGCATTTCCCAGTGCAGCGGCGCGCCGAAGATCAGTGCGCACAAGGTCGGGATCACCAGCAGAATCGCCAGGCCTACCCAGAACTTGTGGAACGGTACGCCGGTCGCTTCAAAGCGCTTGTTGGCCCAGCGGCACATCAGCACGATGCCGACGATGGCCACCACGACGCTGATCACGAACGCCCAGAAACCATCAGCGGCCAGCGCGGCCGGCATGTTCAGGCCACGGCTGCTGACGAAGAAGGTGTCGCCGAAGTTGTGGCTGTTGCGCGGCCCCGGCATGGTCAGGAATACCGCGAAGTACCAGAACAGGATTTGCAGCAGCGGCGGAATGTTGCGGAAAACTTCCACGTACACCGTCGCCAGTTTGCTGATGATCCAGTTCTGCGACAGCCGTGCCACACCGATGATGAAGCCGAGAATCGTCGCCAGAATCACGCCGATCACTGTCACCAACAAAGTGTTGAGCAAACCGATGACGAAGACGCGGGCATAGCTGTCCGCTTCGGTGTAGTCGATCAGGTGTTGAGCGATACCGAACCCGGCACTGCGCTCCAGAAAGCTGAAACCGGAAGTGATGCCCCGGTGCTGCAGGTTGGTTTGAGTGTTGTCGAACAAGAACCAGCCCAGCGAAACCACCGCGACAATCGTGATGATCTGGAATAGCCACGCACGCACTCGCGGATCGCTGAGGCTGAGCCTCTGCTTAGGTGCGCCGATTGAATTTTGCATGAAGTGCCCCGCAAAAAATGGAACAAGAACATCACCCGGCGGTTGGCCCGCCGGGCGATAGAACCATTAGCGCACTGGTGGTGCGTACTGAATGCCGCCGTTGTTCCACAGGGCGTTCAAGCCGCGGTCGATTTCCAGCGGAGTGCTCTTGCCGAGGTTTTTCTCGAAGATTTCGCCGTAGTTACCGACTTGTTTGACGATCTGTACTACCCAGTCTTTCGGCAGTTTCAGGTCTTTGCCGTATTCGCCGTCAGCACCGAGCATACGAGCGACGTCCGGGTTTTTGGTCGACTTGGCTTCGGCTTCGACGTTTTTCGAAGTGATGCCGGCTTCTTCGGTGTTGAGCAGCGCGTAGCCAACCCAACGCACGATGGCCAGCCACTCGTCGTCGCCATTACGTACGACCGGGCCCAGTGGTTCTTTGGAAATGGTTTCCGGCAGAACCACGTAGTCCTTCGGCGCTGCCAGCTTGCTGCGCTGGGCGAACAGTTGGGACTTGTCGGAGGTCAGCACGTCGCAACGACCGGATTCCAGCGACTTGGCGCTTTCATCGGAAGTGTCGAAAGTGATCGGGGTGTATTTCAGACCGTTGCCACGGAAGTAGTCGGAAACGTTCAGCTCGGTGGTGGTACCGGCCTGGATGCAGATGGTTGCACCGTCCAGCTCTTTGGCGCTTTTCACGCCGAGCTTGTTGTTCACCAGGAAGCCGATGCCGTCGTAGTAGGTAATGAAGCCCGGGAATTTCAGGCCCATGCCCGCGTCACGCGAACTGGTCATGGTGGTGTTGCGCGACAGAATGTCGATTTCGCCGGACTGCAGCGCGGTGAAGCGCTCCTTGGCGTTCAACTGACTGAACTTGACCTTGGTCGCGTCGCCGAATACGGCAGCGGCCACAGCGCGGCAGACGTCAGCGTCGATCCCGAGGATCTTGCCGGTTGCATCCGGTACCGAGAAGCCCGGCAGACCGTCGCTCACGCCACACTGCACGAAACCTTTCTTCTGCACTGCATCCAGGGTTGCACCCGCCTGAGCGAACCCGCTGACACCGAGCACTGTTGCTGCAGTCACGATGGCCAGGGTGGATTTCAACATCTTCATTCAAACCTCCAGTTTTGCTCTTGTTGTGTCGGAGCTTGAGTCCAGTCGCACCCTTTTGAGGCGGTGTTGACCCTTGTTGGCTTTTTATTGGGTCAACCGACGTAAGACCTTCGCTATGAGTCTAGTAGGAGAAGATCCACAAAATGGATCACTCACTTCTCACCAATCGGCCGAACGGGCGGTAGCCCTTTCACGTTCGCGAAGCCCGTAGCGGCCCTTGGCGAACATCCATCACCGGATTTTTTGCAATCCCGGCCCACGGGGTACACTGATAGTGTTACCGCCAGGCGCGAGATCGGTTGCACGCCTGAAGCCATAGCAAAGCCCGTACCACACCGTTCGCTGAAGCGCTTTAGCGACAGGTCAATAGCAAAACTTGTACCCTTGCGACATCTTCTTAACAGATCAATCGGGCGCGCCCTTCAATCACGCACTCAATGAGAGCGCCCGCACACAATTGGAGCAGCCATGACCGAGCCCTTGATTCTTCAGCCTGTTAAGCCCGCAGACGCCTGCGTGATCTGGCTGCACGGCCTCGGCGCCGACCGCTACGACTTCTTGCCGGTGGCCGAAGCGTTGCAGGAAAGCCTGTTGAGCACGCGTTTTGTATTGCCGCAGGCGCCGACACGTCCCGTTACGATAAATGGCGGATATGCCATGCCGAGCTGGTACGACATCAAAGCCATGAGCCCGGCGCGCGCGATCGATCGCGATGAGCTGGAAGCGTCTGCCGATCGCATCATCGAATTGATCGAAAACGAGCGCGCCAGCGGAATAGACGCCTCGCGGATTTTCCTCGCCGGTTTTTCCCAGGGTGGCGCCGTGGTGTTGCACACCGCTTTCTTGAAATGGCAGGGGCCGTTGGGTGGCGTGCTGGCGTTGTCGACGTATGCGCCGACGTTCAGTGATGAGCTGGAGTTGTCGGCCAGTCAGCAGCGGATTCCGGTGCTGTGCCTGCACGGTCAGTTCGATAACGTGGTGCAGAACTCGATGGGCCGCAGTGCTTACGAGCACTTGGTGAAGCATGGTGTCACCGTGACATGGCAGGAATACCCAATGGAGCACGAAGTGTTACCCGAAGAAATTCGCGACATTGGCGTCTGGTTGAGCGAACGTCTGCGCTAATCGCGACAGCATTGCCTGCCCGTTGATCATCACACTACGCCGCGCCCGTTTCTTGCATTACACTGGCCGGCGTACATTCCTTAACCAATTGATGAGATGACCGTGCTCGAAGCACTCAAGAAAATGTTCGGTAAAAGCGAGGCTGAGCAGCTCGCGCCAGTTCCCAGTGCGCCGTCGCACGCCCCCGGTCATCGCCACGATGCGCCCCAGGCCGACCGCCCCGCTGCCGTAGCAGCACCGAAGCAAGACCCGCAACCCGCTCCGGCCGCGCCCATCGCCGCCGAGCCTGCGCGCAGTGAAGAGCCGAAACCGGCCAGACCGCGTCGCGAACCGAAGCCCAAGGCATCGGTCATTCCGTGGAAACTCGAAGATTTCGTTGTCGAGCCACAAGAAGGCAAAACCCGCTTTCACGATTTCAAACTAGCGCCAGAACTGATGCACGCCATTCAGGATCTGGGCTTCCCGTATTGCACGCCGATCCAGGCGCAGGTGCTGGGCTTCACCCTCGCCGGCAAAGACGCCATTGGTCGCGCGCAGACCGGTACCGGCAAAACCGCCGCGTTCCTGATCTCGATCATCACTCAGTTGCTGCAAACACCGCCGCCGAAAGAACGCTACATGGGCGAACCCCGTGCGCTGATCATCGCGCCGACCCGTGAGCTGGTGGTGCAGATCGCCAAAGACGCCGCTGACCTGACCAAGTACACCGGCCTCAACGTGATGACCTTCGTTGGCGGCATGGACTTCGACAAGCAGCTCAAGCACCTCGAAGCGCGTCACTGCGACATTCTTGTCGCCACCCCGGGCCGCCTGCTCGACTTCAATCAGCGCGGCGACGTGCATCTGGACATGGTCGAAGTGATGGTGCTGGACGAAGCCGACCGCATGCTCGACATGGGTTTCATCCCGCAAGTCCGCCAGATCATTCGTCAGACCCCGCCAAAAAGCGAACGCCAAACCCTGCTGTTCTCTGCGACCTTCACCGAAGACGTGATGAACCTCGCCAAGCAGTGGACGACCGATCCGTCGATCGTCGAAATCGAAATCACCAACGTCGCCAACGAAAACGTCGAGCAACACATCTACGCCGTGGCCGGTGCCGACAAGTACAAACTGCTCTACAACCTGGTCAACGATAATGGTTGGGAGCGGGTGATGGTCTTCGCCAACCGCAAGGACGAAGTTCGCCGCATCGAAGAGCGCCTGGTGCGCGACGGTGTGAACGCTGCGCAGTTGTCCGGCGACGTGCCGCAACACAAACGTATCAAGACCCTGGAAGGTTTCCGCGAAGGCAAGATTCGTGTCTTGGTCGCCACCGATGTGGCCGGTCGCGGCATTCACATCGACGGGATCAGCCATGTGATCAACTTCACCCTGCCGGAAGTGCCGGACGACTACGTACACCGCATCGGCCGTACCGGTCGTGCCGGTGCTGATGGCGTGTCGATCAGCTTCGCCGGTGAGGACGACTCCTATCAGTTGCCGTCCATCGAAGAGAAGCTCGGTCGCAAGATCAGTTGTGAAACGCCGCCGACGCATCTGTTGCGTGCGGTCGAGCGCAAGCGTCCGCAGCAGTAAGCGACGCTAAAAAAGAATGCGCAGCCGGCAACGGACTGCGCTTTTTTTTCGTCTGGATTTTTTGCCGCAGGTGCTTGCCCGACAAAACTAAAAGTCCATAATGGACAAACAAGTTTAGTTTTTTTGTCTGCGGAGTCTGAAATGTCCAGTACGCCCTACGTGATCGACCAAGCCCAAGCCCGTGAGTTGCTGGCGCGTATCGATGTGCCGCAGATCTTGCGCAAGCTGTTTCGTGATCTTGCCAACGGCAAAGCCGTGCAACCGGCGCAGCAACTGGTCGAGTTCCCGCAGGGTGCTGGCGACTTCATCAACTATCTGGGCGTGCTGGCCGAGGATGGCGTTTACGGCGTGAAGACCTCGCCGTACATCGTTCGCGAACAAGGTGCGCTGGTGACAGCGTGGACGCTGTTGATGTCGATGAAAACCGGTCAGCCATTACTGCTTTGTGATGCCGGTGAACTCACCACTGCACGAACGGCGGCGACCACAGCGGTGGCGGTTGATGCGCTCGCGCCTCTGGACGCTAAACATTTGGCGATCATTGGCAGCGGCAAGGTTGCCCAGGCGCATCTGCATTACGTGAAGTCGCTGCGTGACTGGCAGAGCATCAGTCTGTATTCGCCAAGCCTGTGCGCTGACGCTCAATCTCAGGCCCTGCTGAAAGCCATCACGCCCAATCTGAAGATCACCGACAGCCGCGAAACCGCCCTCGTGGATGCGGATGTGATCATGCTTTGCACCTCATCGGCGGGCCCGGTGATTGATCCCGCTGAGTTGAGCAAACCGGCGCTGATCACCTCGATCAGCACCAACGCTCCGCGCGCCCACGAAGTGCCGCCGCAGAGCCTCAACGACATGCTGGTCTTCTGCGACTATCGGCTGACCACGCCGGGTTCGGCGGGTGAAATGCTGATTGCCAGTGAGCAGCATGGCTGGAGCAACGATGCGATCGTTGGTGACCTCGCTGACCTGCTCAGTGAAAAAGTCCAGCGTCCGGGTTACGACCGTCACGTGTTTTTCCGTTCAATCGGTTTGGGCCTGGAAGACATTGCCCTCGCCAATGCGGTGTATCACCTAACCCACTAACACCAAAAATCCCCCTGTAGGAGCTGCCGAAGGCTGCGATCTTTTGATCTTGATCCTGAAAAAAACAAGATCAAAAGATCGCAGCCTTCGGCAGCTCCTACAGGGATCGCATTCTGATTGGGGAGTTGCCAATGGCAGATCCCAGAGAGCCACGATAGCTTTGGAGTTTTTCATGAGCCAGGCAGATTTCATCATCATCGGCGGCGGGATTGCCGGCGCTTCCACCGGGTTCTGGCTGTCGCCGCAGGCTAAAGTCATCGTGCTCGAACGTGAGTCGCACCCGGCCTATCATTCCACCGGACGCTCTGCCGCCCTATTCACCGCAGCGTACGGCACGCCGCAAGTCCGCGCCCTGACCCAAGCCAGCCGCGCATTCTTCGATAATCCACCCAACGGTTTCTGTGAACACCCACTGCTGACCCCACGTGGCGAAATGACCGTGGACTTCACCGGTGACAACGCCGAACTCAACAACCAATACCTCAGCGCCAAAGCCACAGTCCCAGAGATGCAACTGCTCACTGCCGACGAAGCCTGCGCGCGTCTGCCAATCCTGCGTCGGGAAAAAGTCCACGGCGCGATCTACGACCCGAGCGCCAGCGACATCGACACCGATGCCCTGCATCAGGGCTACCTGCGCGGCATCCGTCGCAACCACGGCGAAGTCCATACCGACTGCGAAGTGCTCGGCCTGAGCCGCGACGCCGACGGCCTCTGGCAGGTGCAAACCAACGGCCAGACCTTCACCGCGCCAGTGATCATCAACGCCGCCGGCGCCTGGGCCGACAAGATCGGTGCACTGGCCGGCGCCAAACCGCTGGGTCTGCAACCGAAACGCCGCGCCGCATTTATCTTCGCCGGCCCCGAAGGCGTCGACATTCATCACTGGCCGATGCTGGTCAGCCTCGACGAATCCTTCTATATGAAGCCCGACGCCGGCATGTTCCTCGGCTCGCCGGCCAACGCCGATCCGGTCGAACCTCACGACGTGCAACCCGAAGAACTGGACATTGCCATGGGCATTTACCAGATCGAAGAAGCCACCACGCTGACCATCCGCCGTCCGACCCGCACGTGGGCCGGGCTGCGCAGTTTCGTCGCCGACGGTGATTTGCTTAGCGGTTTCGATCCGCAGGTGCCGGGGCTGTTCTGGGTCGCGGCGCAGGGCGGCTACGGCATTCAGACATCGCCGGCGATGGGCCAGGCCAGCGCGGCGCTGGTTCGCGGCGAACCTTTGCCGGAGCACTTGCGCAACTTCGGCCTGAGCAGCGCCATGCTCTCCCCTGCCCGCCTCGCTTGAATGCCCGTCAGGATGACTCGCTCAACGGATTGCGGCACACTCGCAGCGCCTCCTGTTCACGGGGGCGCTGACGCTGCCTGGAGCTCCACTGTCATGACCGCCCCCGAATTCGATCCGGCGCTGGATAACTTCCGCGCCATCGCCGACGCCATCGCCACGCTGTTCTTTCCGCACGCCGAAGTGGTGCTGCACGACCTGCGCACGCAGAAGGTCGATTACATCGCCAACAACCTGTCGAAACGCGAGATTGGCGACGACTCATCGCTCGAAGACATGCTCAGCGAGGATGTCAGCGACCGTAATATCGGCCCGTACGAAAAGCTCAACTGGGACGGTCAGAAGATTCGCAGCTTGAGCAGCGTCCTGCGCGACAGCGAAGGTCTGCCGTTGGCGGTGCTGTGCATCAATCTGAATATATCGCTGTTCGAGAATGCCAAGGCGGCGTTGGATCTGTTTCTGTCGCCGAGCAAACTGATCCCGCAGCCGGATTCACTGTTTCGCGATGACTGGCAGGAACGCATCAACACCTTCCTCCACGCCTGGCTGCGCGAGCGGCAGTTGAGCCTGAATGTGCTGACCCGCGATCACAAACGCGAACTGGTGCTGGCGCTGCACGCCGAGGGCGCGTTCAAGGGCAAGAGCGCCTCGAACTACGTGGCCAATGTGCTGAACATGGGGCGGGCGACGGTGTACAAGCATTTGAAAGAGCTGAAGAGTTGAAGATCAAGAGATCGCAGCCTTCGGCAGCTCCTACAGGAGCACGCATTCCCCTGTAGGAGCTGCCGCAGGCTGCGATCTTTTCAATCAGTCGCCGTAAATATCAGACTTGAAATACTTCTCGGAAATATTCTGGTACTCGCCACTCGCGCGAATGCCATCAATCGCGCCATTCAACTGGCTGACCAGTTCCGCATTGCCCTTGCGCACCGCAATCCCCGCGCCCTCGCCGACGTACTTCGGATCCTTCAACTCAGGCCCGACAAACGCATAGCCCTTGCCGCGCGGCATCGTCAAAAAGTCATTCAGCGGAATGGTGTCAGCGAAAATCGCATCCAGCCGCCCCGCCGCCAGATCCATGTAGATCTCTTCGTTGTTGCTGTAGCGCTTGACGTTGATGCCCTTGGGCTCGAACACCTCGGTGGCGTAACGATCGGTGGTGGTCGCACGCTGAACGCCGACGTTCTTGCCTTTGAGGCTGGCGTATTGATCGTCTACCGTGGCGCCTTCTTTCATCACCAGACGCGACGAAGTGAAGTAGTACTTGTGGGTGAAATCCACTGACTTCTTGCGGTCTTCGTTGATGGTCATCGACGACAGCGCCATGTCGATCTTCTTCACTTTCAGCGAAGGAATCAGACCGTCGAAATCACCTTCCACCCACACGCACTTGACCTTCATCTGCGCGCACAGGGCGTTGCCGATGTCGTAGTCGAAACCGACGATTTCGCCCTTGTCAGTTTTGGAGGCGAATGGCGGGTAAGCGGCTTCGATGCCGATGCGCAGGGTTTGCTCGGCGGCGAACACGCTGGCGCAGGACAACAGGCTGAGGGCCAGACCGGTGATGAGGGGGAGTTTCTTCATGTTCGTTCTCTCGCGGGTTGTTGTTGGTTTGGCAAGACGAAGAAGAGCAGCTGCGAGCGGGGAGCTTCGAGCGGCAAGATTGAAGCAATTTGTACTTGTAAATCCATCTTGGACTTATATGTACAAATCGTCAATTCGGGGCAGAAGCAAAAAGATCGCAGCCTTCGGCAGCTCCTACAGGGGTATGCCGACCCAATGTAGGAGCTGCCGAAGGCTGCGATCTTTTGATTTACTTTTTCCAGCGATCCGCCGCTGCATGATCACTGTCCCGCCCCTCAACCCAACGCGGCCCGTCGCTGGTGTTTTCTTTCTTCCAGAACGGTGCACGGGTTTTCAGGTAGTCCATGACAAAAGCGCAGGCATCGAATGCGGCCTGGCGATGGGCGCTGGCGGCGCCGACGAACACGATCGGCTCGCCCGGCTCGAGCGCGCCGATGCGATGCAGCACCTCCAGTTTCAACAGCGGCCAGCGCTGCTCGGCTTCGATGGCGATTTTGCCGAGGGCTTTTTCGGTCATGCCCGGATAGTGCTCAAGAAACATCCCCGCCACATCCAGCCCGTCATTGAAGTCGCGCACGTAGCCGACAAAACTCACCACTGCGCCAACACCGACATTGGCCGCGTGCATTGCGTTGACTTCAGCGCCCGGGTCGAACGGCGTGGCCTGCACACGAATCGCCATGGCTCAGCCTCCGGTCACGGTGGGGAAAAACGCCACTTCGTCGCCATCGACCACCGGCTCGTCGAGCTGGCAGAGGTCTTCGTTGCGTGCGCACATCAGGTTCTGCTCGCTCAGTACTTCAGCGCCATCCCGTTGCACAAGCAATGCACGCACGTCATCGACGGTAGCGAAATCACCTTCCACCTTCAGCGAATCCACGCCCAGCGCTTCACGGTAACGGGCAAAAAACCTCACGGTCAGGTTCATGGCTGCGCCGCTTGAAAGTGCCCGCTCTTGCCGCCGACCTTCTCCAGCAGACGCACGCTTTCGATGGTCATGCCGCGATCGACGGCTTTGCACATGTCGTAGATGGTCAGGGCGGCGACGCTGGCGGCGGTCAGTGCTTCCATCTCGACGCCGGTCTGCCCGGACAGTTTGCAACGGGCGACGATGCGCACGGTGTCTGCGCCGTCAGCGCTGAGTTCGACTTTGACGCCGGTAAGCATCAGCGGGTGGCACAGGGGAATCAGATCGCTGGTTTTCTTCGCCGCTTGAATGCCGGCAATGCGCGCCACGGCGAACACATCACCCTTGGGATGGCCGCCGCTGACGATCATCTGCAGCGTTTCGGGGAGCATGCGCACCAGCGCTTGGGCCGTCGCTTCACGGAACGTCACGGCTTTTTCGGTGACGTCGACCATGTTGGCGCGACCTTGGGAATCGAGATGAGTCAGCACGGGATTACTCCTGATCAGGAGCGGGGATTGTAAACCTGCGGGTCAAATTTCCGCATCATTGATTATGAAATCACCACTATCCCCTGTGGGAGCGGGCTTGCTCGCGAATGCGGTGTATCAGGCACACATTTGGTGACTGGCACAGCGCATTCGCGAGCAAGCC
>NZ_CACSJY010000077.1:0-20065 GCF_902706155.1 Pseudomonas sp. 18058 | reverse complement strand
CGCGAAGGCGGTGTGTCATTCAGAATAAATGCTGCTGATCCGACGCCTTCGCGAGCAAGCCCGCTCCCACAGGGTTCTGTGGTGTTTTCAAAATTGCAGTGATTGCTTGAGTTGCTGCGCCGCCGGCGAATCCGTCGGGCTCACCACCGCATAGTTGTACCCGCCACCCGACCAGTACTCAGCCTGCAAATCCCCATCACTGCGGCTACCGCGCGGCAAAAAGGTGTTCTTCGGCCCCGGCGGACGCACGTAAAAACTCACTTTGTGCCCGCTGCCATCCTCATACAGCACCATCGCCGCCGGGCCTTCATCGGTGCTCAGCAGGCGCCCGCTGACCGGTTCAAACCCGGCCGCTTTCAGATCCGGCAAACGGCTGGCCTGATTGAAATATCGATCAAGCCAACGCTGCATGTCGCCGTCACTGTCGACCTTGTAATCCGCCGGCAACATGCCTTGCTGGGCAATCAATCGATAGGCCTGAAGGGCGTCGGTCATCGGCAACATCGAAGAACGCACAAGGGTCATTTCCCGTGCCTGCCAACCACTGAAACCACCGATGCTGACCGCGATCAGCAACATCGCCGCACTGGCCAGATGGCGCCGTGACTGGCGTTGGCGGCGCTGACGAATCATTGCCGGGTCAAGCTCCGGATTGGCTGGTTGCTGCAACGCGCCGCTGAGGGCCGCGCGCAGTTGCTGGGCGTCCTGTTGCCAGGCGCGCACTTGCGCGGCTTCATCCGGGTGAGCGGCCAGCCAGGTCTCCAGCACACGCCGGTCGGCGTCGCTGAGTTGGTGGTCGATGTAGGCGTGCAAATCACGCTCGCTGGGAGGCAGGCTGATCATTTGAGTATCCGCAAAGAAGGGCTGCTGATTTCGCCGTCGCTGAGTTGGCGCAAGGCCTGGCGGGCGCGGGACAGGCGCGACATCACGGTGCCGATCGGGGCGCCAAGAATCTCGGCGACCTCTTTATAAGTCAGGCCCTCGACCGAGACCATCAGCAGCAGGGCGCGCTGTTCAGTCGGCAGTCGGTCGAAGGCTTGCAGGGTCGATTGGGCGATCACTGTGCGTTCGACCGAGGGTTCGGCGTCGTCACGTCCGGTGAAAAATTCGAGCATCCGCGCATAGCGCCGGGAGCGGCGATGGGCGTCGAGAAATTGTCGATAGAGGATCGCAAACAGCCAGGCTCGCAAATCGCCGTCGGCACGTTTATCGCCCCAACTCGACAGGGCGCGCTCCAGGCTCGCCTGCACCAGATCGTCTGCGCTGCTGCTGTTGCGCGTCAACGACACGGCAAAGCGGCGCAATCTGGGAATGATTTCTCTCAACTGTTCGTCGAATTCGCTCATGAAGTTCTGCTAGTCACTACGCTGTGGACTAGGGAGACGTCCGCCGTGGCAGGTTATTCCACGTTCGGAAAAATAAATACCGGGCTGTGGAATAAACCCCGACGGGGCGCGTCTTGCTGATTCTTCCTACTCGTGGCCGATGGCCCTGGAGTCGTTCATGGTTGATCGCTCATCCCCCAACGCTGCCCCGCCCGTAAGGCCGCAGCGCCCGCCCTTGAGTGCCGCGAGCCTGATCTTGCGTCTGGGCGGCATCGCCGTGGTGGTCGCCGCCGTAGCCGGGGCGTTTGCCTACGTGCATGGCAACTTTGACCCCCAACGTCTGACGCCAAAAGCCTTGGTCGATGTGCTGGAAAAGAACAACGGCGTGCACCCGGGATTTCGCCGTAATCATGCCAAAGGCGTCTGCGTGATCGGCCATTTCGAGAGCAGCGGCGAGGCGCGGGTGTTCTCCACCGCCCAGGTGTTCAATGATCCGAGTACCCCGGTGGTTGGGCGTTTCGCACTGCCGGCGGGCAACCCTTATGCGCCGGACAGCAGCGTGCCGATTCGCAGCCTGGCGCTGCGTTTCACTCAGGCCAACGGGCAGCAGTGGCGCACCGGGATGAACAGCATGCCGGTGTTCCCGGTCGGCACGCCCGAGGCGTTCTATCAATTGCAACAGGCGCAGTCGCCGGATCCTGCGACGGGCAAACCGGATCCGAGCAAGGTGCCTGCCTTTTTCGCCTCGCACCCGGAAGCGGTGCCGTTTTTGACGTGGGTGAAGACCGCCAAGCCGTCGGCCAGTTACGCCACGGAAACCTATAACAGCGTCAACGCGTTTTATCTGGTCGACGCCAGCGGCAAAAAGCAGGCCGTGCGCTGGAGCATGACGCCGTTGGCGCAGGATGCAGCGGGGGCGACGGCACCTGAGGGCGGCGATTTTCTTGAGAAGGATCTGGTGCAAAAACTGGCCGCCGCACCGCTGCGGTTTCAGTTGAATATCACCTTGGCCAATCCTGAGGATCCGGTCAACGACGCCAGTAAAACCTGGCCGGCGGGGCGCAAATTGGTCAACGCCGGCACCTTGGTGCTGGAGAAAACCCAGCCACAACTCAGTGGCGAGTGCCGCGACATCAACTACGACCCGCTGGTGTTGCCGGCCGGGATTCAAGGCAGTGCCGATCCGTTGCTCGCCGCGCGCTCCGCCGGTTACGCCGATTCTTACCTGCGTCGCACCAGCGAAGTCAGCCAGTTGCCCGCCGCCAAACAGGAGGCTCGTCCATGAGAACTCAACCGACGCATTTCGTATTGTTGGCGCGACTGCTGCACTGGCTGATGGCGCTGATGATCATCGCCATGCTGTTTATTGGCGCGGGGATGGTGACGTCTGTTTCAGAGCGGCATGAATGGCTGATCCATCTGCACAAGCCGTTGGGCATTGCGATTCTGGTATTGGTTGTCGTGCGTCTGCTGGTGCGTTTGACCACGCGCCAACCCCCTTTGCCAGCGGATCTGCCGGACTTTCAGGTGTTGGCGGCCAAGGCTTCGCATCTGTTGTTGTACGCGTTGATGCTGGTGTTACCGCTGCTCGGTTGGGCGATGATCAGCGCTTCTGGCGAACCGGTGATGCTCAGCACCACGCTGCAGTTGCCGTCGATTGTGCCGGCCGATGCGCAGTTGTTTGCGTTGCTGCGCAAGGCCCATGGTTATCTGGCGTACCTGCTGTTTCTGACGGTGCTGCTGCACCTGGCGGCGGCGCTGTTTCATGGCTGGGTGCGCCGCGATGAAGTACTCGACAGCATGTTGCGCGGTCGCGATCGTCATTGATCGAGTCAGGGGGCGGGCCGGCGCGTAAAGCTACGGCCTGAAGCAAAAGATCGCAGTCAGGCTGCGATCTTTTTATTTGCGGGGAGAGCACGGGATCAACGCAGGGTGTCGACCATGTCGGCGATGGTGGTCAGCACGTCTTTGCCCAGTTGTTTCGAGCGTTTGCCCGACCAGCCGGTTTCTTTGTCGGGATGGTCGTCGTGATCCTTGAACGGCATTTCCAGGGTCAGCGACAGGCAGTCGTATTTCTGGCCGACGCTGTTGCAAGCCAGGGTCATGTTGGCCTGGCCCGGTTCGTCGCGAACATAGCCGTACTTGGTCTGGAAGTCTTTGGTGGTGTGCTTGAGGTGACTGCGGAAGTGTTCTTCAAGCTTCTCGATGCGCGGCGTGTAACCCGGATTGCCTTCGCAACCGGCGGTGAACACGTGAGGGATTTCCTCGTCACCGTGTGCGTCAAGGAACAGATCGACGCCGTACTTTTCCATCTGCTGCTGTACGAAAAGTACCTCGGGGCTGACTTCCTGACTGGCGTTCTGCCAGGCGCGGTTCAAATCCTGGCCCATGGCGTTGGTACGCAGGTGGCCGTGGAAAGCGCCGTCCGGGTTCATGTTCGGCACCAGGTACAGATCGGCGCTGGCCAGCAGCTTGTTCAGCACCGGATCTTCGTGACGTTCCAGACGTTCGATGATGCCTTCCATGAACCATTCGGCCATGTGCTCGCCGGGGTGTTGCTGGGCGATGATCCAGACTTTGCGCTGGCCTTCAGCGCCCGAGCCTTTGCGCAGCAACTGGATGTCGCGGCCTTCGACGCTTTTGCCGGTGGCGAGCAGTTCAGTGCCGGCCTTGGTCAGCGCCTGCTCGATCAGCCAGTCGTGACGGCCACGGCTGTACGGTTCGAAGTAGGCGAACCAGGCGTGGGTCTGCGTGGCTTCGAGGCAGAAGCGCAAGCAATCGCCTTCGAAAATTGTTGGTACGCGGAACCAGTTGACGTGATCGTAGGAGGCCACGGCTTGATAGCCATCCCAGGCTTTGTTGTACGAGGACTGGCTGGCGTTGTTCAAACGGAACCAGTGTTCCTGGCCGACGTGCAAGCCGCTGGCCTTGAAGTGGAACCACTGAAAATGGGCGCTGCGCGTGTCCGGGCGGATGGCCAGAACCGGGCTGAGCGGATTGCTGATGTCGATGACTTGGATGTTGCCGCTGTCGAAATTGGCGCTGATGTCGAACGAAGATTTGGCCACGGTCATATCGGTTCCTGATCAGGATTGTTATGGCCGATACTTTACACAAGATTGGGCTGAAACCGAGGGGAATTGCGGGGTTGTGGCGGGGGCGTCCTCCATGACGCGGAGGCAGCTTAGAGATTATGCGATTGATTCTCAAGTGCTATTTGTCGTTAGTTTGCCCCAATGCGGCCGGGCTTGGCTTGCCAATCGATATTCTTTTGATATTATCCGCGCCATCGAATTTGCAGCACCTAAAGACTTCATTAGCCTGAAGCCACAAGCCCGAAAAACGGGTAAAAAAAAGACCCGGAAAAAATCCGGGTCAAAAACCGTGATTAGCCTGATGAGGAGATAGTCCAGAAGACCGACCTAAGGTCTCTGGTCCATCGACTGATCTCGCGATCAGCTGCATGCAATAATAATCATTATCATTTGCAAGTCAAATGTTTTTATCTGCGCGATTGGAAAATTCTTTCCCATCCGTTCTAACCCCCGTTCCTCAGACTTCATCGCCATCCAGCGAGTGGTCGACCATCGCCCGCGCCATATCCACCATGTGCACCACCGAAAATGCCAGATCGCGACTCGCGCCTTGCAGGTTTTCTGCTGCCTTGAAAGCGGTGGCGGCTGCGCAGCGCAATAGGTCGGAGGCGTGTACCAGTGCTTCTTCGCCGCTGACATGACGGTTGACGTCGAAAAAACGCTCATCGACCTCGGGTGTCGACACAGTTGGTTTCAAGTAATAGTCGAGCGCTCGTTGCGCGGCGGCGTTGCCTTGGGGCGAGGTGAACGTGGTGTCCATTTGCAGGTCGGGCAAGTCTTTGCTGCTGATGTTCATGATGAAGGGCCACTCCTTGTTTGATTAACTGTCCGTGCGATCAGCATAGTACGATGCGTAGTTGTGACCAGAATTTAAATACGACAATTTGTGTTTTGCTGGCCGAAGGCGTCACGCGTAAGGTGCCGCACATGGATAAATGGATTGAGTTGGTCAAGGCCAAAATGAGTGAACTCAAAATCACTCAAACGGAGCTCGGAGAGCGTGTTGGCATGTCCCAGGGCGGCATCGGCCATTGGCTGAACAAACGTCGTGAACCGGGCGTCGCGGAGATGAACCGCGTGCTGCAAGCGCTGGGCATGGATTTTCTCGAAGTGGCGATGGTCATTCGCGAGCCGCAGCCCGTGGCGAACGACGACATGCCGCTGACGCAGAAATACAACCCTTACTTCCGCTACCCGGTGAGCGACTGGAACGCGCCACTGCAAGCGCGGGAAAGTGCGCCGCAGCCCTACGGCAAACCCGAGGACAGAAAACGCTTCGAGCTGACGGATTACCACGCTCGCGGCGCTGCGTTCTGGCTGAGGGTGTCAGGCGATTCGATGACCGCGCCCAAAGGCACGAGCATCCCTGAAGGCATGCTGATTCTGGTCGATCCGGAGGCAGAGGCAGTGCCCGGCAAACTGGTGATCGCCCAGTGGTCGGACAGCCATGAAGCGATTTTTCGCAAGCTCGACGAAGAGGGCGGCCAGCGTTACCTGATACCGCTCAATCCGACGTGGCCGAAAGCCTTGTTCACCGAGGAGTGTCGAATCCTCGGCGTGGTGGTGCAGGCAACGGCGCGCTTCTAGTCAGACCGATCCTCGCCAGGCGTAGGATCGGTCTGTTTATTCACACTGCTTCCAGTTCAACCAAAGCGCTGCCTTCGCCGACCATTTCGCCTTCCTGGCAATACAGCGCTTTGATCACCCCAGCATGCGGCGCACGGATGCTGTGCTCCATCTTCATCGCTTCCAGCACCACCAGTTGCGCACCGGCTTCGACCGTTTGCCCGGCCTCGACTAAGACCCGCACGATGCTGCCGTTCATCGGTGCCGTCAGACCGCCCTGATGACTGTTACTTGCTTCCACCGCACTGATCGGGTCGTAAGCTTCGACGCGACGCAACTCGCCTTCCCATTGCAGATACAGCGCATCACCCTGACGAATAGCCCGCAAGGTCCGACGCACGCCTTCGTGTTCAACAACCAGCGAATCGCCGAGCAGTTTTGCATCACCGCCAGCCCCCAGCGTCAACGCCCGATCCTGCCCCTCGCAACTCAAATGCAGGGTAATTTCCCGAGGCAAACCCGCGCGCAATCCGCTGTTCCGCGACCACGGTGAAGCAGCATCATCCGCCCGCACAACGTTCGGCAAACTCTGCGCAAACGCCTGCGCCGCCGCCTGCCAGAACCCGTCACTCAATTCGCTCGGCGCTGGCAGCAACTGCTCCTGATAGCGCGGAATAAACCCGGTATCCAGTTCCGCCGCCGCAAACGCCGGATGCGCGATGATCCGCCGCAGAAAGTTGATGTTGGTCTTCAACCCGCCAATCGCAAATTCATCGAGCATGCTCAACAAACGCAGGCGCGCCTGTTCACGATCCTCGCCCCAGGCAATCAGCTTGCCGAGCATCGGGTCGTAGAACGGCGAAATCTCATCACCTTCCTCAACGCCGCTGTCCACTCGACGCCCAGGCCCTTCAGCCGACTCGCGATACAAATCCAGACGCCCGGTGGCCGGCAGAAAATCATTCGAAGGGTCTTCGGCATACAAGCGCACTTCAATCGCATGGCCATTGAGCGGCACCTGCTCTTGGGTGATCGGCAGCGCTTCACCCCGCGCCACGCGAATCTGCCAGGCGACCAGATCCAGACCAGTGATCGCCTCGGTCACCGGGTGTTCAACTTGAAGGCGCGTGTTCATCTCCATAAAGAAGAATTCGCCACGCGCATCCAGTAGAAACTCCACTGTGCCGGCGCCGACATATCCGATCGCCTGCGCCGAACGCACAGCTGCTTCACCCATCGCCCGCCGCATTTCAGCGGACAGGCCCAGTGCCGGCGCCTCTTCGACGACTTTCTGATGTCGCCGCTGAATCGAGCAATCACGCTCATTCAGGTACAGGCAATTGCCATGCTGATCGGCGAACACCTGAATTTCGACGTGACGCGGTTTCAGCAGATATTTCTCCACCAGCATTCGCGAATCGCCGAACGACGACTGCGCTTCACGCTGAGCGGAGGCGAGTGCTTCGGCGAGCTGGCTGACCTCTTCAACAACCTTCATGCCTTTGCCACCGCCGCCGGCCGTAGCCTTAAGCAACACCGGATAACCGATGCGTTCGCAGGCAGCACGGAAGGTCTCGAGATCCTGCGCTTCTCCGTGATAACCCGGCACCAAAGGCACGCCGGCAGTTTCCATCAACGCCTTGGCCGCCGATTTGCTGCCCATCGCGTCGATGGCCGAGGCCGGTGGGCCGAGGAAAATCAGCCCTGCCGCTTCAATCGCACGGGCGAACCCGGCGTTCTCCGACAGAAAGCCGTAACCCGGATGAATCGCCTGCGCGCCGCTGGCCTTGGCCGCCGCAATCAGTTTGTCGCCTTGCAAATAACTGTCAGCCGCTTTGCTGCCGCCGAGATCGACGCGGATATCCGCTTCACGGCTGTGCCGCGCCTCACTGTCGGTGGCGCTGTGCACGGCGACGGTGGTCAGGCCCAGCGCTTTGGCGGTGCGCATCACGCGGCAAGCGATTTCGCCACGGTTGGCCACCAGCAGGGTGGTGAGAACAGGTGCGCTCATCAACGCGGCTCCTTGGTGGTGGTTTCGGATTGCCAGCTCGGCGGACGTTTTTGCAGAAAGGCCCGCAGACCTTCCTGACCTTCCGGACTGACGCGGATGCGAGCGATGGCATTTTCGGTGTAGCGGCGCAGCGCCGGGGTCAGCGCGCCGTTGCCGACTTCACGCAACAAATCCTTGCTGGCGCGCATGGCAGCGGGGCTGTTGAGCAGCAGATTGTTGATCCACTGTTCGACCTGTTGCTCCAGTTCAGCGGCCGGATAGCTGTCGGACAACAAACCGATTTCCCGTGCCCGCTGACCGCCAAAACGTTCAGCGGTCAGCGCATAACGCCGCGCTGCACGTTCGCCAATGGCTTGCACCACGAACGGACTGATCACCGCCGGCGCCAGACCGATGCGCACTTCCGACAAACAGAACTGCGCGTCGTCGGCGCCGATCGCCATGTCGCAGCAACTGATCAAACCCAGCGCGCCCCCGAATGCCGCACCTTGCACCACGGCCACGGTGGGGATTTTCAGCTTGGCGAGGTTGTACATCAGCTCGGCGAGTTCGCGGGCGTCATCGAGGTTGGTGTGGTAATCGAGCTCGGCCGATTGCTGCATCCACGCCAGATCGGCGCCGGCGCTGAAGTGCTTGCCACGGCCGCGCACCAGCAGGAAACGCAGGCTCGCGTCGCTGGCAACTTTGTCGAGGGCGAGGATCAGTTCGCGGATCATCTCGGCGTTGAACGCGTTGTTTTTCTCTGGGCGGTTGAGCCACAGCGTCGCGAAACCGCGCGGGTCGTTTTGCAGTTCGAGGGTGTTGAAGTCGCTCATATTCATCCGTCTCCACGGTTCTTGTAGGAGCAAGGCTTGCCCGCGAAAGTAGTCATTCCACCATTGATGTGACTGACACATCGCCTTCGCGGGCAAGCCTTGCTCCTACAGAATCGAATCACATCCGGAACACGCCGAAGCGGCTCGGTTCGATTGGCGCGTTCAGCGACGCGGACAAGGCCAGGGCCAGCACATCGCGGGTCTGCGCCGGGTCGATGACGCCGTCGTCCCACAGCCGTGCGCTGGAATAGTAGGGGTGACCCTGCTCTTCGTACTGGTCGAGGATCGGTTGCTTGATCTCGGCTTCCTGCTCGGCACTGAAGCTTTGGCCACTGCGTTCAGCCTGCTCGCGTTTGACCTGCACCAACACGCCGGCCGCTTGTTCAGCGCCCATCACGCCGATCCGCGCATTCGGCCACATCCACAGAAAACGCGGATCGTAAGCGCGGCCGCACATGCCGTAGTTACCGGCGCCGAAACTGCCGCCGATGATCACGGTGAATTTCGGCACCTTGGCGCAAGCCACGGCCGTCACCAGTTTCGCGCCGTGTTTGGCGATGCCGCCGGCCTCGTATTTCTGGCCGACCATGAAGCCGGTGATGTTTTGCAGGAACAGCAGGGGAATGCCGCGCTGGCAGGCCAGTTCGATGAAGTGCGCGCCTTTCTGCGCGGCTTCGGCGAAGAGGATGCCGTTGTTCGCCAGAATCGCGATCGGGTAACCGTGCAGATGCGCAAAACCGCAAACCAGCGTGGTGCCGAACAGCGCTTTGAACTCATCGAACACCGAACCGTCGACCAGTCGTGCAATCACTTCGCGCACATCGAACGGCTGCTTGGCGTCGGCGGAAACCACACCGTACAACTCATCGCTGGCATACAGCGGCGCTATCGGTGCGCGCTGTTGCACTTCGCCGAGCTTGCGCCAGTTGAGGTTGGCAACGCTGCGGCGGGCGAGGGCGAGGGCATGTTCGTCGCTCTCGGCGTAATGGTCGGCGACCCCGGAAATCTTGCAGTGCACATCGGCGCCGCCCAGATCCTCGGCACTGACCACTTCACCGGTCGCAGCTTTCACCAGCGGCGGCCCGGCGAGAAAAATCGTCGCCTGATTGCGCACCATGATTGCTTCGTCCGCCATCGCCGGCACGTAAGCACCGCCCGCGGTGCACGAGCCCATGACCACGGCGATTTGCGGAATGCCCATCGCGCTCATGTTGGCCTGGTTGAAGAAGATCCGCCCGAAGTGCTCGCGATCCGGGAACACTTCGTCCTGACGCGGCAGGTTGGCGCCGCCGGAGTCGACCAGATAGATGCACGGCAGACGATTCTGCTGCGCGATGGTTTGTGCGCGCAGATGTTTTTTCACAGTCAGCGGGTAGTACGAGCCACCCTTAACCGTCGCGTCGTTGGCGACGATCATGCATTCGACGCCTTCGACCCGGCCGATCCCGGCAATCACACCGGCCGCCGGCACGTCTTCGCCATACACAGCGTGGGCGGCCAGTTGGCTGATCTCCAGAAACGGTGAACCCGGATCGAGCAAACGGTTGATGCGTTCACGCGGCAGCAATTTGCCGCGCGAGGTGTGACGCTCCTGAGCTTTCGCGCCACCACCCTGCGCCACTTGGGCGAGCAGGGTGTGCAGGGCGTCGACCTGTTTGAGCATCGCCACGCTGTTGGCGGCGAACTCCGCTGAACGAGGATTGAGCTGTGTATGCAGAATCATGGCTTACTCCGTAAGCAGCTACGAGTTGCAAGCTTGGAGCGGCAAGTTAAAGCTGTTCTCTTGCAGCTTGAAACTTGCAGCTCGCAGCTGACGAAATTTATTTCGTTTCGTTGAAGAGTTCGCGACCGATCAGCATGCGACGGATCTCACTGGTGCCAGCGCCGATTTCGTACAGCTTGGCGTCGCGCAGCAGACGGCCCGCCGGGAATTCGTTGATGTAACCGTTACCGCCGAGAATCTGGATCGCGTCGAGGGCCATTTGTGTGGCGCGCTCAGCGGTATAAAGGATTACGCCGGCGGCATCTTTACGCGTGGTTTCGCCACGTTCGCAAGCCTGCGCAACCGCGTAGAGATAAGCGCGGCTGGCGTTGAGTTGGGTGTACATGTCGGCGACTTTGCCCTGGATCAGCTGGAACTCGCCGATGCTTTGACCGAACTGTTTACGGTCATGGATGTACGGCACGATCAGATCCATGCACGACTGCATGATCCCGGTCGGGCCGCCGGAGAGCACGACGCGCTCGTAATCGAGGCCGCTCATCAACACTTTCACACCACCGTTGAGCACGCCGAGGATGTTTTCTTCCGGCACTTCGACGTCATCGAAGAACAGCTCGCAAGTGTTGGAGCCACGCATGCCGAGCTTGTCGAACTTGGTGCTGCGGCTGAAGCCTTTCCAGTCACGTTCAACGATAAACGCAGTAATGCCGTGCGGGCCTTTTTCCAGATCGGTCTTGGCGTAGATCACGTAAGTGTTGGCGTCGGGGCCGTTGGTGATCCAGGTTTTGCTGCCGTTGAGGACGTAACGGTCACCGCGTTTATCGGCGCGCAATTTCATCGAAACCACGTCGGAACCGGCATTCGGTTCGCTCATCGCCAATGCGCCGACGTGCTCGCCGCTGATCAGCTTCGGCAGGTACTTGGTTTTCTGTTCGTGGTTACCGTTGCGATTGATCTGGTTGACGCAGAGGTTCGAATGCGCGCCGTAGGACAGCGCCACAGAGGCCGAGCCACGGCTGATTTCTTCCATCGCCACGACGTGCGCGAGGTAACCCAGACCCGCGCCGCCGTACTCTTCCGGCACGGTAATGCCGAGCAGGCCCATGTCACCGAATTTGCGCCACATGTCGGCGGGGAACAGGTTGTCGCTGTCGATCTGCGCCGCACGCGGAGCGATCTCCTTGGCGACAAAGGACTGAACCTGATCGCGCAGCATGTCGATGGTTTCACCGAGGGCAAAATTCAGGGAGGGATAGCTCATGGGTCACCTTTTGGCTTTTTTGTAGGGTGGGGAGGGCGGTCACTCGGCTCTCACCTTTACGTTAACGTAAGCCTGTGACGAATGGCTGTCAATCACCCTTTACGTTAACGTCAACTTGAGCGAGAGTAGGGGCAGTTCAAGATTGAAAGCTGATTAGTTTTTGTAGGAGTGAGCCTGCTCGCGATCGCGTCGTGTCAGTCGACGTAAGTGTTGGCTAATGGATCGAGATCGCGAGCAGGCTCACTCCTACAAGTGACCGTCGGCAACCCATAAATAAAGACAATAGGGGTCGTCATGGATCAACCCAGTGCAAACCCGCAGCGCAGCTACACCCGTGGCTCACAGGACAAAACCTTGCTGGCGATGACCATCGGGCAGAAGTTCGATCAGACCGTCGCGCAATATCCCGACGGCGAAGCGCTCGTCGTGCGCCATCAGCAGTTGCGTTATTCCTGGCGACAACTGGCCGATGCCGTCGACGTGCACGCCAGAGCGCTGCTCGCCCTGGGTTTACAGGCCGGCGATCGCCTCGGCATCTGGGCACCGAACTGCGCTGAGTGGTGCATCACTCAGTTCGCCACGGCGAAAATCGGTGTGATCCTAGTCAACGTCAATCCGGCCTACCGCAGCTCCGAACTGGAATACGTGCTCAAACAATCCGGCTGCCAATGGCTGGTCTGCGCCGGCGCGTTCAAGTCGTCGAACTACCACGGCATGTTGCAAGGATTGGTGCCAGAACTGGCCGAGCAATCCATTGGCCAACTGTGCAGCGAGCGCCTGCCAGAATTGCGCGGCGTGATCAGTCTCGACGCGCAACCGCCATCAGGTTTCCTGCCGTGGTCGCAACTGACTGATATGGCGGCCAGCGTCACCCCGCAACAGCTCAGTGAACGCAGCAACAGCCTGCACTTCGATCAACCGGTAAACATTCAATACACCTCCGGCACCACCGGTTTCCCCAAAGGCGCGACCCTCAGCCACTACAACATCCTCAACAACGGTTACATGGTCGGCGAAAGCATCGGCCTGACCCCGCACGATCGCTTGGTGATCCCGGTGCCGCTGTATCACTGCTTCGGCATGGTCATGGGCAATCTCGGCTGCGTCACCCACGGCAGCACGATGATTTACCCCAACGACGCCTTCGATCCGTTGCTGACCCTGCAGACCGTCGCCGAAGAAAAAGCCACCGGCCTCTACGGCGTGCCGACCATGTTTATCGCCATGCTCGATCAACCGCAACGCGCCGAATTCGACCTGTCGAGCCTGCGCACCGGGATCATGGCCGGCGCCACCTGCCCGATTGAAGTGATGCGCCGGGTCATCAGCGAGATGCACATGAGCGAAGTGCAGATCGCCTACGGCATGACCGAGACCAGCCCGGTGTCGCTGCAAACCGGCCCCAACGATGAGCTGGAACTGCGCGTGACCACGGTCGGTCGAACTCAGCCGCAACTGGAAAGCAAGATCATCGACGAGGCCGGCAACCTCGTACCACGCGGCACCATCGGCGAACTCTGCACCCGTGGTTACAGCGTGATGCTCGGCTATTGGCAAAACCCGCAAGCCACCGCTGAAGCCATCGATGACGCGGGCTGGATGCACACCGGCGACCTGGCGAGCATGAACGAGGAGGGTTACGTCAACATCGCCGGACGTAACAAGGACATGATCATTCGCGGCGGCGAGAACGTTTATCCGCGTGAGCTGGAAGAGTTTTTCTTCACCCATCCGGCGGTGGCGGATGTGCAGGTGATCGGCATTCCGTGCTCGCGTTACGGCGAGGAGATTGTCGCCTGGATCAAATTCCATCCCGGCCACAACGCCTCCGAGCTGGAGTTGCAAACCTGGTGTAAGGAACGCATCGCGCACTTCAAGACGCCACGGCACTTCAAATTCGTCGAAGAGTTTCCGATGACGGTGACGGGGAAGATCCAGAAATTCAGGATGCGCGAAATAAGCATCGAAGAACTAAAAATGGTGCGGTGAAGATCAAAAGATCGCAGCCTGCGGCAGCTCCTACAGGGGATCGGTGTAGGAGCTGCCGCAGGCTGCGATCTTTTAAAACCTGGAATTGCAGAAAGCACAAAGGGGAGCCGAGGCTCCCCTTTAATTTTGTCGTCGCGTGCTCTTTTTTATTATTGAGGGTCGGTCTTTTGTTGTTTTTGGCAACCGTGGCCCTTTACCGCTGTTTTTGGCGACCCCCATCCGGGGTCAAGAGCAAACGTATTTTTTTGAGCGCTGATCTGCTTTCTCGTTAAACGATCCAACCGATTCGGGAGCTACCTGAAGGTAGTTTTATTGTTCTCTGCCCGGTTGCGGGTCACTCCTGAGAGCACCCTGAAAAGCACACCTTCTCCAAAAAAATCTGTTAGCTGCGTCTCTGCCGTGTTGTTTTTGTTATGTCAGAGTCGGTACGTCTTATTTTTATTGGTTTGCTGCTTTTTATTCTTGTTATGCCATAGAGATAGCATTACGCGTGCCAACTTTTAAAAAGCCTTGTAAATCAATGGTTTGTGATTTTGTAGGATTTTTCGATCAGGCCAATCCAGACAATTTGTTTCCGTGTTACTCGCTTGAGCCCACATTCCGGACACAGCGGTAACACCATCTCCCCTCACTGTGCGCTGCGCGCCTTCGCCACGCGCGAACCGCTCGGGCGGCCGAGCACCGCGCTGATCTGCTGACCCGCGGCAATCAAAGCGTCCAGGTCGATTCCGCTCTCGATGCCGAGGCCGTTGAGCAGGTACACCACGTCTTCGGTGGCAACGTTACCGCTCGCACCTTTGGCGTACGGGCAGCCGCCGAGGCCCGCGATAGAGCTGTCGAACACCGAAATGCCTTCGAGCAGACTGGCGTAGATGTTGGCCATCGCCTGACCGTAGGTGTCGTGGAAATGCCCGGCGAGTTTGTCCCGTGGCACCTGCGCCGAAACCACTTCAAACAAACGGCGAGTCGCGCCAGCAGTGCCGGTGCCGATGGTGTCGCCTAGCGAAACTTCGTAGCAGCCCATCGCGTACAGCTCGCGCGCGACCATCGCCACCTGCTCCGGTGCGACGGTGCCTTCGTACGGGCAACCGAGCACACAGGACACGTAACCGCGCACGGTTACACCGTGTTGCTTCGCCGCTTCCATGATCGGGGCGAAGCGCGTCAGGCTTTCGCTGATCGAGCAGTTGATGTTGCGCTGCGAGAAGGCTTCGGACGCGGCAGCGAACACCGCGACTTCCTTGACCCCGGCAGCATTCGCATCCTCAAAACCGCGCAGGTTCGGTGCCAGTGCGCCATAAGTCACGCCGGGTTTGCGCTGGATCTGCGCGAACACTTCAGCGGAACCGGCCATTTGCGGCACCCACTTGGGCGAAACGAAACTGCCGACTTCTATATAGCCAAGGCCGGCGGCGCTGAGCGCGTCGACCAGTTGCACCTTGTCGGCGACGCTGATGGGTTGGGCTTCGTTCTGCAGGCCATCGCGCGGGCCGACTTCGATCAGGCGTACTTGGGAGGGGAGGGACATGGCGGTTGACCTGCTCTTTTGAATTCGTGGAGATCCTTTGTAGGAGTGAGCCTGCTCGCGATAGCGGGGTGTCAGTCGAACAAATATTATCTGACACACCGCTATCGCGAGCAGGCTCACTCCTACAAGGGGATTTGTGTTGTCGGTTAGATCGCCTGCTGGCTCTTGAGGGTTTGTTCAAGCGCCTGCACGCAGCGCTCTTCAGCGGTATCAAGCTCCAGTTTCATCTGCTCGATATCCAGCAACTGCTGCTCCAGTTGCTCGCGGCGCTCGGTGATTTTCGCCAGCATGCTGTTGAGCTGTTTGGTGTTACCGCTGGACGGGTCGTAGAGTTCGATCAGTTCGCGGCATTCGGCCAAGGAGAAGCCGATGCGCTTGCCACGCAGGATCAGCTTCAGGCTGACCTTGTCACGCGGCGAATAGATGCGTTCCTGGCCACGGCGCTCAGGGCTGAGCAGGCCTTGCTCTTCATAAAAGCGGATCGCCCGGGTGGTGATGTCCAGCTCGCGGGCGAGGTCGGAAATGCTGTAAGTCTGGCTGCTCATGGAAGCGCTCGGAAAAAGGTCTTGGCGCTAAGCTAATGGCAGGTTGACGTTTACGTCAAGCAAGAAAAAGATCGCAGCCTTCGGCAGCTCCTACAGTAAAACGCATTCCAAATGTAGGAGCTGCCGAAGGCTGCGATCTTTTGATCTTTCCTCAAACCACCTGCTTATCCAGCTTCTTCTCCTGCGCCGTCACCTGCTGGCACAACTCAATCATCTGCTCGCGCATCCAGCGATTCGCCGGATCCTGGTCAGTGCTTTCATGCCAATACAGATGCGTCTCCACTGGCGGCACATCATTCACCGGCAGATTAAACGCCTGCAGTTCATGCCGGCGGGCAAAGCGCTCCGGCACGGTCATGACCATATCCGTCTGCTGCATCACCTGCGACGCCATCAAATAATGCTGCGAGCGCAGGGCGATCTTGCGCTGAATGCCCATTTTGCCCAGTGCCAGATCGACATAGCCCAGACCGCTGCGGCGGCTGGAAATATGGATATGGGTCAGCGACAAATAATCATCCAGCGACAGCTTTTCCTTGCCCGCCATCGGATGGCCCTTGCGCATCGCACACACATAACGGTCTTCCATCAGCTTGACGTGGCGCACTTGTGGGTCGGTGTTGAGCGGCGCATCCACAGCGAAATCCAGACGCCCGGCCGCCAGTTCCTTGGTGGTCTCACGGCGTTTCGACAGGAAACTTTCGATAATCACGGTCGGCGCCAGACGGCGCAGGCGTTGAAAAAGCGGCGGCAAAATCACTGCTTCGGTAAGGTCGGTCATGCTGATGCGGTAGGTCTTGACCGCTTGCGCCGGGTTGAAAATACGACTTTCCTGCACTGACACGCGCAGCAGCGACAGCGCGTTACGCACCGGGCCGATGATGTTCTGCGCCATCGGCGTCGGCACCATGCCCTGGGCGGTGCGCACGAAGAGCGGGTCGTTGAAGGTTTCGCGCAGCCGTGCCAGCGCGTTGGACACCGCCGGCTGGGTGATGCCGACAATCTGCCCGGCGCGGGTCAGGTTGGCTTCGGTGTAGATCGCGTCGAAGACGATGAAAAGGTTGAGGTCGACCTTGCTCAGATTCATAACGCGGCTTCTCTTGTTATTTAGTGCGGTGTTTGGGGGGCTGGCAATCAGCCGATCATATATCGGTGATGAATGTTTATACACGCCGAGAATAGGCTAGGTAAATTATCAGCGCTGTTCTAGCATCGATTGCATGACCTAAACAACCTCTGCTGAAGAACTGCCTTAACCATCGGGAGCTGCTCATGGATTTCGCTTATTCGCCCAAGGTGCAAGAACTGCGTGAGCGCGTAACCGCGTTCATGGACACTTACGTTTACCCGGCCGAAGCCGTGTTCGAGCGCCAGGTTGCCGAAGGCGATCGCTGGCAGCCGACCGCGATCATGGAAGAACTCAAAGCCAAGGCCAAAGCCGAAGGCCTGTGGAATCTGTTTCTGCCTGAGTCGGAACTGGGTGCCGGCCTGACCAACCTCGAATACGCGCCACTGGCAGAAATCATGGGCCGCTCACTGCTCGGCCCGGAGCCGTTCAACTGCTCGGCACCGGACACCGGCAACATGGAAGTGCTGGTGCGTTACGCCAACGAAGAGCAAAAACAACGCTGGCTGGAACCGCTGCTGCGCGGCGAGATCCGCTCGGCGTTCGCCATGACCGAACCCGATGTTGCCTCCTCCGACGCCACCAACATGGCCGCCCGCGCCGTGCGTGATGGCGACGAGTGGGTGATCAACGGCAAAAAATGGTGGACGTCCGGTGCTTGCGATCCGCGCTGCAAGATTCTGATCTTCATGGGCCTGAGCAATCCCGATGCACCGCGTCACGCGCAGCACTCGATGATCCTCGTGCCAGTCGATACTCCGGGCGTGAAAATCGTTCGTCCGTTGCCAGTGTTCGGCTACGACGATGCGCCTCACGGTCACGCCGAAGTGCTGTTCGACAACGTACGTGTGCCGTACGAAAACGTACTGTTGGGTGAAGGACGCGGCTTTGAAATTGCCCAAGGTCGTCTTGGCCCAGGCCGGATTCACCACTGCATGCGTTCGGTCGGCATGGCTGAGCGTGCACTGGAATTGATGTGCAAACGTTCGGTAAGCCGTACTGCTTTCGGCAAACCGCTGGCGCGTCTGGGCGGGAACATCGACAAGATCGCCGACTCGCGGATGGAGATCGACATGGCGCGCCTGCTGACGCTGAAAGCGGCGTACATGATGGACACCGTGGGTAACAAAATCGCGAAAAGCGAGATTGCGCAAATCAAGGTGGTTGCGCCGAACGTCGCGCTGCGCGTGATCGACCGGGCGATCCAGATGCATGGCGGGGCAGGGGTGTCGAACGATTTCCCGCTGGCTTATATGTATGCGATGCAACGGACATTGCGTCTGGCCGATGGCCCTGACGAAGTGCACCGTGCGGCGATTGGCAAGTTTGAGATCGGCAAATACGTGCCGAAGGAAATGCTGCGTAGCGAGCGCTGATCCAGCACTGCGTTATCGTTCTTCGCGAGCAGGCTCGCTCCCACAGGATCTGTGGCGTTCACACATCCAATGTGGGAGCGAGCCTGCTCGCGAAGGGGCCTGAACATTTGATCGTTCCCACGCTCTGCGTGGGAATGCATCCCGTGACGGTCCGCGTCACAGTGGACGCTGAGCGTCCATGGCGGAATTACCACGCGGAGCGTGGGAACGATCTGGCGGATATCAATACACCCAAACCTCAACCCGCCGATTCTTGATCCTTCCCTCATCCGCACTGTTGGTCGCCACCGGCATCTGCGCGCCAAACCCGCGCACCTCGCGCAACACCACGCCGCTCTTCACCAACTCCCGTCGCACCGCCATCGCCCGCAACTTCGACAACAGATCCGCACGCGCCGGGTCGTCCTTTACATCACCAAAGCCCACCAGCGTCACCGCACGATCGGTCTTGTCATGGCGCTTTATATAGTCGAACACCCGCGCCAGATCCTGACGCGCCTTGTTGTCCAGACTCGCGCTGCCTTCTTCAAAACGGAAGTTCACCGTCAGACGTTGGGCGTGACGGCTGAGGGATTGATAACCCTCGGGCATCAGCGCATTCGGCGCGACCGTCATGGCGTGCACGGTCTGACTGATAAAACCGTTGCGCGCAACAATCTCCTGACCCTGACGACTTTGCGCAAACGCCACCAGCGCTTTTGCCCATGGATTGCTGCTGTCCGGCGGCAGATAGAAGAACAGTCGCCGAGACAGCGGATAGTCCTCGGTGGCGATCAGACTGTTGAGCGGCAGCATCGATTGCGACGCGCCATCGGCAATCGCCACGGCTTTGGCCTGACGCACGTAAGGCAAACCGATAAATCCAATGCCCTGCGGATCACTACTCACTGCGTCGGATAATTCCTCGCTGGATTCGAAACGTTTCGCCGCACTGCTCAGCGTTTTCCCACGACGACTGAGCACCAATTCCTTGAACGTGTCGTAGGTGCCGGACTGATCATCCCGTGCATATAAATGAATCGCACCGCCGCGACCACCGAGGTCTTCCCAGCTTTTCACTTCGCCGGCGAAGATCCGCGCCAGTTGCTCGGTGTCGAGTTGCTGCAACGGGTTTTCGGGGTGAAGGATGATCGCCAGGCCATCGATGGCGATGACTTGCTCGGCGGCGGCGCTTTTCAGATCGCCGAGGGATTGCAGGCTGAGCAGCTCGCTGTCCTTGATTTCGCGGGAGGAGGCGGCGAGGTCGGCGCTGGCGTTTTTCAGGGCGGTGAAACCGGTGCTGGAGCCGTGCGCGGCGACGTCGATGAGCACGCGTTTGCCTTCAGCCGTCTGGCCAACAATGCGTAGTTCGTTGGCGGTGCCCGGTGTTTCGCGGTGGATGTTCAGCAGGCCTTGCTGTTGCAGCAGACCTTCGACCAATGCCGGGCCGAGTTCGGCGCCGATGGTGTTGGAACCCTGAATGCGCAACGCCGGCCCATCGTCGGGCACCGGCAAACCGGCGGCGGACACCGTCAGCCACGCACTCAAGAGAAAGACGCACAGAACACGCAGGGTCATGCCGGCACCGAATCAAGCCAAGGGGATTGCCGGGGAGATTAAGTCAGAAAAGTTACTTGAAGATGACAGCGATCTAAATGTGGGAGCGGGCTTGCTCGCGAAAGCGGTGTATCTGTGACAAATGTTTGTCTGATACACCGCTTTCGCG
>NZ_CACSJY010000076.1:0-20070 GCF_902706155.1 Pseudomonas sp. 18058 | reverse complement strand
GTCTGGCAAGGGGGCGGTTCCATGGGTGTGGGGGCGGTGAGTACGCATGTTACAGACACTGTCAGCAACACGCTTGCAGGCGATGTTTGAATTGTTCACCCAAGAATCGATGCCATCGTTGCGCTGAAACAATACATTGGATATTTGATTTGACTTGATTGGCCTATTTATCAAGAATGCCAGCAAGAGCGCGAAATCCGCTGCCTTGCAGGGCATTAGTGGACGTAGGTACCTCAGCGATGCTGCAACATCGGTGTAAGGTGAGACCTCTTCATCCCATTTCCTGAGGATGCAAATATCAGGATTCAAATATTAAGGGCAGCCAAATGGCTGCCCTTTTCTTTGTCTTCAAGAATGTACCGCTTGTACAAAAGCTCGCCTTGGCGGTGTTTGTTCATCGCTCTGGCAGGAGCGTGCATGAAGTTCCAGAGGACATGCCCGTTTCGCACATCGACCACGACAAGCATGTCGTTTTTTGCCTCGTAGGCGTTAATGAATGCCATTCGGTATCCGCCGTTATCGTAGAGGACTTTCCATATTTCAAAAGGTCCCGTCAGCGTATCTATGGCATGTCGAACATAACGTTCTCGGGAGTCTGGACGTTTCTCGACGATGTGGGCGAGTTTGTCTCTCAGGATCGCGACGTTACCGATGGGCGTGAGGATGGTAACGGCCAACAATGACTCGTCGACAAACCCAAAGTGATCGGAGAGGATTTTGAGCGCGCCTTCTGCGTCCTCGGCCCTTTTTACCTCTTCTATTGCGGCTGACCGAAGTTCTCTCGATAAGGTTCTGAGATCGGGTAAGGCGAGGTCGATCCAGGTTTGCTGGTCGGCTGCTTCCTTTATCAGTGGCGCAGCATTCACGAGCATGAAATCGATCCTGGACGGGCGGAGGCGTCCGGAGATTACTCGTCTGGAGAAACGGTCAACAACGCGCGGAGAGGGGAGAAAACTTAGTTTGGGAACATTCCTACAGATCTTGCGGTTGTATTCCTAACAATGCCCTTCCGTACATTGCGCTCGCCAAGACGTCGAACCCTAATCCATCGCCCAAGAAAAAGCCGCGCATTTAGCGCGGCTTTCAATTTGGTGGGCCCACACGGACTTGAACCGTGGACCAAAGGATTATGAGTTGCTGGGCGAGCTGCTATGCCTAGAGAAATCGTTCGTAGGGGAACGTAGGTTGGCATAGTTGGACGCCCCGTAGTACGTGGTGTTGAGCGTAGTTTTGAGAAGGTTGCTTAAGCTGGGCATTGTACCGTGGTTGTACTGATTTTGCAGCGGATGAGTACCATCTTGGGACATCCAATTACCTGGCTACATTCTGGAAAGCTAACTCTTGATACTTTGTGAGCGCGTGCTATGGATGACAGTCCAGCTCTGACGTCCTATGACTATAGGCAGCGACTGTCCCCAACCGGTGCCTTAGTGTTAGAGGAGTCAGGGCGATTTCATGAGGTTGCTGAGGCAAGGGGCGGCGGTACCCTTCGTCTATACAATGGATCCAGCTGGCAGTAGTATCAAATAGCCTTCACCCGTTTGGGATACCGAAGTAGGCAGACGAGACCAACAAGGAAGGGTTATGTGCTCACAAATATTTCGCGAGATTTCAGAGCCCATTAGAAGTGGGCTAACTCATGATGAATACTGGAGTGGTGTTGATAAAGGACTGATAAAGTGCTGGGAAGTTGGTAGAGAAATTGGACAAAAGAATCCTGCGTTAAAAGCGCAATGCGAAGCAGGAGAGCTACCTATCCTAGGATGGAAAGGAGGTATAAGCTCAGTTGACAGAAAACTCAAAAAATTCGGATCCTTAAAATACCTTGCTCAGTGGCAAGGTATTCGCGGCGAAAACTTGTCCCTGAATCGCAGCGTTGAAATATCTATTATATGCTCAAAGACAGGCAGCACAGTAATATTTACCTCTAGTCGCGAAAAGTATTTGCGAATAACACCTCCAGCGGAAAAGTTAAAAGGACGTAGCCAAATGCGCCTAGATCGATACAGTATCCGTAACTTCCGGCGCCTAGAAGATGTCGAAATCAGTCTGGAGTCAAATGAAACAATATTTGTAGGCGCAAATAATGCTGGAAAAACTTCAGCTACCGTAGCATTTAGAACTTTTGTGTCAAACCGACTCGACTTCAAAATTCATGATTTTCCGACAGAATTAATTAATGACTTTGATGCTTTTGGTGAAGGCAAAAGACTTTCACAAGAAGCTCTTCCCTCAATAGAACTTGACCTTTGGTTTTCATTTAATCCTGATATTGAGTATGGGCGTGTTGCCTACTTGTTGCCTAGGATAGGCGTCGAGGATGTTGAGGCTGGAATTCGATTACAATATTCAGTGACATCCCCAGAGCAGCTTCTTCTAGATTACAATAAGTCCTACCCTGTCACTACAGAATCAACGAATGATGGAAATAAGCGGGCGCGCAAATCGCTCAGTCATTACCTAAGTCAGGACGGAATACTAAAAAAGTATTTCAGCTTGAAATACTATGTGTTAGAACAAGCCGGGCCTAACTCTACCTTGGCTCTTCATCCATTGGAATATCAAGTCGGTCGGAAGGCTCTAGCATCATTAATTAGAGTTGATTTTGTTGATGCACAACGAAATATCGACGAAAGCTCAACATCTAAAAGCAATCGCCTGTCAGATATATTTTTTGATTTTTATAAGCATAATTTGAATAAGCTTAATAATGACAACGAGTCATTAGAGATAATTGAAAAAAGCAACGATAATCTTACAAGTCACTATGAAAAAGAGTTCGAATCTTTAATTCAGACAATAGAGGAGTTAGGCTTTCCTGGCGCGAATGACCGAACCCTTAAAATAATTTCAAATCTCAATCCTGAAAAAGCCCTCGGCGGCAATGCCATTCTCACTTATTTTGACGCGGACGCAAGACATCCCCTTCCCGAATCCTATAACGGACTGGGGTATAAAAATCTAATATATATGGCAATTCAAGTTGCTCACTTTCAAATCCAGTGGTTCAACACTGAAGTAGATCGTCCGCTCTGCCAAATAATATTCATAGAAGAGCCTGAGGCGCATTTGCACGCGCAGGTGCAGCAAGTATTTATTCGAAAAATACGACACGCAATCCGGAAGACTACGAAAAATTTAGGGCATGAGACCCATTGCCCTCAGCTAGTAATCACTACGCACTCCTCACACATTATTGCGGAAGCAGATTTTAAAACGATTCGATACTTCCGAAGATGTTTCAGTAATTTAGGTGCATCGAAATCCGCGAGTAAAAAAACAACAGCAACTAAAATATTAAACCTCGCCAAGTTTGCATCCGAAAGCACAGAGCAAGAAAATCTACACTTCCTCCAAAAATACCTCTCCCTAACTCACTGCGATTTATTCTTTGCAGACGCCGCGATCATCATAGAGGGAACAGTGGAGCGTATACTGCTCCCGCATATAATTAAAAATCAGCACCCCATACTAGAATACGCCTACATATCCACCCTTCAGCTTGGAGGCGCATTTGCACACAAATTTCTACCTTTGATAAAGTTTCTCGACTTGACATGTCTTGTTATAACTGACTTGGACTCTGTGGATAGGAATGACAATCGAAAATCTTGCCGTGCCGATACTCAAGATGCAGTTAGTAGCAATGCCTGTATTACGACCCTGCTTCTTAATGGAAAAAAAGGGCTGAGAGGGGAAGCAAAAATCAAGTATGACAAAGACAGATTGATATCAAATTTATTGACCCTGAAACAGGATCAAAAAATGGTTCCCGATAGTAGAATTTACGTGACATTCCAAGAAGCCATTGAGGTTGGAAGCAAAACGGAAACCAAGAAAATAATTCCCAGGACGTTCGAAGAATCATTCATTTACACTAATTTTGACCTGGTAAGAGCTGGCAAATTAGATGTGTTGATTGAGTACTCCGACGAAGCCACTCTAGATCAGCACTACACGCAAACGTATGATGAAGTTGTTTCAAATTTCAAGAAAGTAGAGTTTGCATTAAATCAAATTGAAACTCTCGAAGAATGGAAGGCGCCTACATATATATCTGACGGCCTGATATGGCTCTCCTCTACATTGAGCTCAACGACAGATATCACTCTGATGTTCGCGACCCAAGTCGAGGTGGTTGAATGAGTGCCGTGGTTATTGATCCAGATGATAAAATAAGAACACTCATCGATTCTATGACTAATTTTTCGGTGATCGCAGGTGCCGGATCTGGCAAAACGGGATCGTTAGTTAAAGCCTTAAATTATATAGCCGCATCCCACGGGCCTCGAATGCTAGCCGCAGGCCAGAAGGTCGCATGCATAACGTACACAAATGCGGGCGTAAACGTTATAAAGCAACGTACAAACCTAAATGAGTTATTTCTGGTTTCTACGATTCACGGATTTATGTGGAATCAGATAAGTGGTTATCAAGACGATATCAGGAAATCCATAAAACATCACATAATTCCTAAAAGAATAGAAAAGAAACAGGAAAAGACGAAAGGCAATAGCAAAGAAGCAATAAAGGCGCGAGCGCAGATTGACAGGCTCAACCACGCTTTGACCGTCATAGAACACACTGAGGCCTTTAAGTACAACGAAAGTGGGTATGGCGACTTCGTAAAGGGTCATTTGGATCACGACGATATCATCGATATTGCCTCAGACTTAATTTCAAATAATAAGTCTCTTCGCCAGATTATCGGTCAACGGTTTCCTTATATTTTTATAGATGAAGCTCAAGATACGTTTCCTCATGTGATTGATGCCTTCAATGATATTTCGGAAAACGTCGGCCTTCCGATCACGGGTTACTTCGGCGATCCAGTTCAACAAATTTATGAAAAACGTGCAGGAAACTTTCAAGGCCCACCGGGCTCATACGTTCTTGAGAAGAGTGTCAATTATAGATGTTCAGTAGAAGTAATAAACCTTCTCAATGCGATACGGCCACAGCTGAAGCAAGAACCTGGGACCGATAATGCTCAGGGCAGCGTCGAGTTACTAATAATAGGATCTGAAAAAGGGGAGGGCGACCGAAATACATACTCACCTCGGCAACTGCAAGAAAACATATTAAAGTTTGATGAGGCCTTGAGGAAATTTGGCTGGGAAGATGACGATGAGGTTAAGCAGTTATATCTTACTCGGCAGATGATAGCTGTTCGTCTAGGGTTTTCAAAACTGAACAAATTGTTTACTGGCTCTTACTCTTCGCAGAACTCAGAGGACGCTTTTAAAGAGGGGAGTCACTATCTGATTTTGCCATTTGTAAAGATTCTGGTTCCTTTGATTAACTATTTTGAAACCGACAATTGGGCGGCAATATCTGCATTGCTTAGAGAAACAAGCCCCGTATTGGATCCCGAAGGAAAGAATAAGAATAAATCTCTTAGAGACGTTTCGTTGGAAATAAGAAATAGCATTAAGACTTTGAGTGAGATTTGGAAGGCGGGCACTACCCTTGAGGTTCTCCGGTTCGCTAGAGATAACGATCTTTTTCACAGAAATGACAGGCTAGAAGAGCATCTTTTTCGTGCGCCGCGCACGGAGGAGTATGACGATGAAATTCACTATCTGGACAAAGGTGATTGGTTGTGTGACGAATTTTTCAAGCTCACTTGCGAAGAATTGCCCGCACTTTATAAGTTCATTTCTAAGATGACAGCTTATAGCACGCAACATGGGGTGAAAGGCGAGGAATTTCCCAAGGTTTTAGTAGTCTTTGATGATACCGAAGCAAATTGGAATCAATACAGTTTTTCAAAGCTATTCACACCTCAGACCTCTGGGAAAGAACCTACTGAAGGTCAGAAAACGAAAAGCTATAATTTGGCATATGTGTGTTTTTCGCGCGCAGCTAAAGACCTTAAGATAATAATTTTCAGCAGTAACCCAGAGTCAGCCAAACGAGAGATAGTATCCGGCAAGCTCTTCGCTTCAGCCCAGATTACGATAATCGCTTGAGTTATAGTGCGCCTGTGATCAGTAGGGTGCACTTAACCAAAAACATAAATATTATTATTGTTGATTCTGGAGGGCGGGCAGCAATATCTTTTCGTGGATGGAAAGAAGAAATTCAATTTCTTCTTTTTGGTTGGGATAAAAGCGGATATGGTTGCGGGAGGTGATGCGTTGCCGTTAATCAATTCGTTGATTGAGTAACGGCACTTAGGAGTGTGGCTCGACTCAGGTGCTCGAAAATTATCTTTGTATTTATACTTCCTAGCTGAGATTAATAGTTAGCTGCAATATTTGCTGAGCTCTTTTTCCAGAGCATTGAGAAGTCCTGTAGGGGGCTCTAATCTTGTTCGTGTACTGCGCTCAATATTGCTAAAAAATAGCTGCTCATCGTTGGTAACTGCACTGGACGAAATCTCGGGCGGGAGCATTTCCATATTGTAGCTGATTATGGGGATGAATCCGTTTCTCTCGGTGCTGAATATTCTTTCTAAGGTGTAGAGCCTTGCGAGGGTGTGAAGTTGCTTTTCCTGGGTGGCTATATAGCTTATACACAATTCAGCGGGTGCTTCTGTATATAAACCCTCTGGAACTCTCAGCAAGAACATGTCCCAAGCAGTCGATCGAATATTTTTAAGAGCTGTATTATATGGCGTGCTTGCTTGGATGCCTAATAAACGGCCTGCACTGCCTGAGAAATAGTGTAGCGCCAAATGTGCTTCGCGACCGAGCATTATTCCTAGTCCAGCCTTCAAGAAGTTGATCAGCTCGCTATGCTTTTGTAGGGGGGGAGCCCCTTTGAGTTCAACTTTCTCTATGAGTACCATTTTGATTAAAGCTATTTCTATGGACTCAATTGCACTGCTTAGGAAGTTTTTATCAAATTTTTCTGTGAATGCTACCGTCTTTTCTTCTGCTAGTTCAGATAGATTTTTATGAGGCGTAGACGCTAAGTAGAATTCGACCGCTGCTGGATCTATAATTATTTCTTGCGTAGATAGAAAGTGCTCTTGGTTCATTGAAAAAACTTTTAGATACGATTCGGTTCGTCTTTTTGCGTTTTTTATGAAGTCTTCATTTGAGGATTTTGAGTAATGCTCCATGTAATAAAAAAGTTGGCTGAAGTCCCATTTGTTTAGTGTTAAGAAGTGAAGAAATTCTTCTAGTCCGTCAAGCTTGGTGTTTTTCTGTACTCTGTTGTCAATTGCGTCCATTATGTTGGAGTCGAGCAGTGCGCTCGGATATATAGGGAAGGTTATTTCTCCAGTTGCTAGAAAGCTTTCATTGAAGACGGCGGGTCGTTTGCCATCTAGTTGATCTACAAGAAATATCGGATTTGTTTCGCCAAATGTTTTTGTTCCTGATAGGAATGGTGATGGGTAGGGTGAGTTTTGAATTTCCCAATAATAGTTTTTCTTCACTTTCGCTCCTTGATATTTGTGAAAATTACAAATGATTTTCTAGGTTGTATTTCTAGCGTCTTTTATGTTGGCGCTTTATGTCCCATCAGTAGTGCCATTTGCCGTTGACTAGAAGTCATTGCAGGCCAGATCATCTCTACATTTCCTGACCTCATATTCCTGAGGTCTTCTTGGTATTTGCTGCGTTTGAGGTTGATCTTGAAGAAAGATGGACTGTGGTCAATTTTGTTTGCTTTTAAGCGCCAGAGGACGACGAAGGCAAATTTTGGAGAAAGGTATTTGTTGGTTCGGTAATATTTCAGCGCGTTTGACAGCATCGAGTTGTTTTCCGCGATCGCCAGTTTCTCTAAAGCACTAACGCATGAACTTAATCGCATCTGTTGCGTTAAGCGTTCAAGTTTTTTCTTGGCATCAGTCGGTGAAAGTCTACGACCTGCTTCGAACACCGAAAGGCCAAACCTAAGGATGCACTGCGATCCAACCCATAGCGTATGTTTAGTCATCGTATTGCGAATTTCGAACTGATATCGAAGCGACTCCTGATCACACAGCTCGCAGGTCTCGGTCGGCTGCTCATGATCCCTCACGACCTCTGTGAAGGACCACTCCTCGAAAGCTTCGGGCAACGTCTCTCCGACAGACAGTGGAAGGATGTTGTCCCAGACACGCTTCGGATAACTGCTCATTACAAAACTACCTCCATGGTCGTTTCTTGGTTACGCAAAGTGACATAGAGCCTGCCCAGGATAGTTCGGGCTTTGTGGTGGCGCAACGCTATTAATGATACTTGGTTTTAAGCCGCCGAAGTTTTCAGATAGGTTCCACCTGAATTTTACGACCCAGCCTGCTCTCAACAAATGAGTGGACGCGTTTTTGTTCCAAGCGCCGAGCCTTCAATTGGTTAGCGTTTATATTGTTGTAGTCAAATGGCGAAAGGGTGTCCCTGAGAGCTACGATTGCGGCAAGATAACTTTCTTGATTCAGTATGATGTGTTCTGGAGGGTTCGGGATTTCAACTCTGCGATATTCTGCTGCTTCGTGCGTTTCCATCGTTACTTCGGTTCCACTCATACCGGTCACTGCGAATCCAAACCTTTCATAAACGGGAACTAATTCAGGGTGGCAGGACAACCGAGCGGCCGGAAACGCGGTAAGTATTTTTTCCATCAGTGCGCGAAGAACTCCCTTATTTCGGTGGTCCTTAGCGACGACGCAATAGCGTAGTAAAATTACAGGCTCAGCAGTAGGAGCAGAGTAGCAAATGGCTCCGATCAGTTGACGTTTTCTATTGACGGCAACCGCTACCATGGGGCGACCAAATGGTCCGTTGGTACATCCTACGAAGTGAAGGTGGACCGCCGCGTGAGTCTGAACGTAGGCCTTTACTACGTTTACCAGTTGGTCCGTGGGGCTACATGGGATCGGATACAGGTCATAGGCGTATTGCCCTATAAGGGCATTCACCTCTCTTTGGCTTTGTTCGTCCAGACTTTCAGTCTGAATGTCGTGCACGGTGACATTAATGTTTTTTTTCATCCGGTTTAATTCCTGATTCGCAGGGCTTTCCCTTGGCTGCGCAGCTTCAAGATATTTTGCTCAGCTCCCTTATGTGATTCTCCATCGGCTCAAGCTGGCGTCTTGGAGTTCAGAAACAACTTCGGTATGGCTGTAGATATAATCGGCAAGCTGCTCTATTTCCCTCGTGGAGAGTCCCTGGCCGCCGCCCTCATTCAGTTTTTTTGCTATCTGATTCAGGTTCCTCCCAATGGCTCGAAGTTGTCCTGACGAGTCCCAGAGCGCCTTTGTGGCCTCCATCGTGAATTGGGGCTGGTTGGTCAAACTGGCTCGAACGCAATTGATTACCCAGCGCTGAGGAGAGCATCCCTCGGCCTCTGAGCGTGCCACGATCTCGCGGTGCTCACTCGGTGTGAATCGAACTTCAAGCCTTTGTTTTGGACCTTCGTCGGGTTCGCCTGCGATTTGTCCTGATATCCAACTATGAACGTCTGGGGGCATTTCATCTTGGATGACGTAGCGCATTAGCGCTCGGATCAAGCCGTGTTGGGAGCTACCTTTTTTCTCGCAGTGCGCTTCCCACTCTGATTTCAACTCAGCCGGTATGCGTACCCGGTAAACGGCGCTATCCCTTGTGGCGCCGATGCTAGCTTTGCGCGGCATGTGCATTCCTCGTTCGGTATCAACAACTGACCACATCCGAAGTGAACCACAATTTACCGGCGAACGCCTATCCTGCACTAGACCTCCATGCGCTTGAATCCTTGTTCATGAACAAGCTTTTGGGCGCCTATTGACCGGCGAAAAGCCTATCCTGCATTAGTGCTCCACGGGATTTACTACTTGTTCATGAACAAGCTTATTCCGGTTCGATGCGCGCACGCTTGCAATGAAAATATGGGTATCTGTGGATCTCATTTCACTGGGCGTGTTCTTGCCGCGAGGTCGCTACAAATTCTTCCAGATCAATCTCGCCGCTGATGTAACGCTCGCCGAGGCGTTTCATACAGTCAGTGATTTCAAATGCAGAGAGGTTTGTTGAGGCGTTTGCAAAGGCTACAGCTTCCCTCCGCTTACTCCGCTCAACCTCCGAGAGTTCGTACACCTTGGGACGGTCAATTTCGGCTGACAGCTCAGTGTTGTTTTGGTATTGGTCGGTTTTTTGGTCTTCCGAAGTCATTGTGGTTCCTGATTGTTTTTTGAGAATTCTTGGTCATGTAAAAGTAGTGCTTTGAGGCGGTCTCAGATGCGCGTGATCTTGATTGGCCCCCACACGAGCATGAAAGCTCGTATCTGCGAAAGTACCAATGTTTTTGCTGGATGTGGTGTCAAGGGCGGCACCGGAGGCCGCATGCGGAGCGGAGCCGAAGGCGAGCACCGAACGGGTGAGGATGACGGGCGTAGCCGCACCCTTGACTCCACAGGAAGCGCTCAGCCTATCGCAAGGGGTAGGTCAAGGGCTCCGCCCGCCGTGCCTGCCCCGCAGCCAGTCCGGCAAGTTCGGACACGGGATGCAACCGAAGGGGTTGCCCAAGCGGAGCGCGGAGCTTCAGGACTGGTGTTCAAACATTTCCATCGTTTGGGTTTCTTATCGGAGCAAGCGTTTCCTCCGGTGCCTTACTGGGGGGAACCTCGGTTAGACTCGTGGTTCTTCAAGGAAGCTTTTCAAAGGAGTGAATCGGTGCAAACCAACCAAACCGTCAGTTGCCCACATTGCATGAACAACGTTCCATGGGGCGCCTCAGTTTGTAGAGGCTGTCATGCTGAAATTTCCTATGGCACCCCTCGGGCAAGTATCGTCGTTTTCATTATCGTTTCGGTGGTAGCAGGCTGGTATGCGGCGAAGCTCGTTCACGATCACCTGTCTACCAATTCGACAGTGTTGTGGGTTGTTTTCGGGATTGTCTTCGCACTAGTAGGCGTTCTGTCCATAAAGATCTGTAAGCGCCTTTATACCGGCAGGACCTGGTTTCGACGGGTCTACCGGACCAAGTGACCACCCGTGCCGGGACGGGTTTGCACGCATGAGTCATCAAAACAAGAGCGCTGAAATTGTCTTGTTTTTGCGATTAGTTCATTAAATTCATAGTGTTAACGTTCTTTCATACCCCATCCCCCCGCCCTTCCCGCAAGCGGGAAGGGAGCGAGTCGCCCTCTGTCGTCAAGGGTGCAGGGGAGGCCTCCGGCCTTGATCCCCTACACCCATGCCGTGAGCGTTGGTCGCTTCTGCCGCGTCAAGGGGCCGAGTCCTCGTCGCGTCGCTCCTGCGGGCCGCACCAACCCCTTGACCCGTCATCCGCTTGTTGAAGGTGCTCAGAAAAAGACCCCGCCGAAGCGAGGTCTGATGAGCCATACGTCAGGGGCTACTGATTTACTTTGCCCCCGTTAGCATTCCCCCAGTTTTTGCCCATGTTCTGCATGACGTGCTGTCGGTAGGCTGGGTTCCAGGCTGTGTTACCGGCCGCAAGGTGGTTCAAGCGTCCAGCGGTGACCATTTGCCCCGACTGCATGTCGCGGCGCGTGGACTGTCGGTTAAGTCCCTTGGTGATCGGTGAGGCGGCACCGCTTGCGATTCCGCGTAGCGTGAGCCCTGCGCTTGATATTCCCCCTGCAAGGCTGCCAGCGACGGCATTGGCTTGCTGCAGCATGTACAGCACAACGACTGTCACCACCAGAAGCTCCAGGAAGGTGGATATCGGGTAGTCACCGGGTGTTGCGAGTATGTCGCTCGTTAGCGAAGAGAAAAACTTGATCCCGAAGCTGAGTACCGTGACAACCAGCGCGATTTGCAGGATGTATGTGATGACCTGGGCGAACCAGCTATCGAACCATTTGGAGGTGAACTGCCCAAACAACAGCATCATGATAAAAATTGGCCCGATGCCGAGCATGATCGACAGCATTCCCTTTGCAACGATGATCATTGCCCCCGCTGGAACCGCGATAATAAGTGTTGCCGCGTATACGATTATGGCGGTCAACAAATCAAAAAATATCATTCCGACGTCGTACCCAGCACGAAGTCCCATCTTCGTTAGAATATCGGCGCCTATTGCCCAGCCGTCGGACATGGCCTTGTCCACTACCTGAAATACAGACCTTGAGACCGTTGAGTCGCCAGTAGCTGAAAAGGCAGAAGCAACCCCTGTTTCCAGGCCTTGTAGTGCCTCCACTACCCACGACATATACGTGTTTGCGTTCATTGCCAGCCCGCTGATGAGCAGAAACTTTCCGCAGGTCTTGAGGAAATGGGATGCGGGTTGTTCGATTGTGCCGGTGATCATCATGAAGCCCATCATGGTCAAATAGAGCGTTCCACAAAGCGTTACCGTTAGTGAAAAGTCATCGATGACTTGGCTGGACGTGACGCTTATGAAGGTCTGGAGGGTTTGGTCCATGCTCCCCGCCATCCATTCGAATATTCCCGTCGTGGTCGTCATTCTATTTTCCCTGAGAAGAAAAATTGATTGGCTCGCGGTGTTTGTAACCACGCAGCTCCAGCGTTATTGCATTCGCGGCCGATGAAGCGTTCATGCAGTTCGCAGAGATAGAAAGCTCTCCAGGGCTGGCCTTGCACTTCTCCAACACCTTCAAGCGCTCGGATGTATTTGCCTTATACCAATCGACGGTTTGAACAGATTCTTGTCGTTCGCAGCCAGCGAGAATTGACGTTGTGATGAGTAGGAGGGCAGGAATCCTTTTCATTTTTTCACCTTGTGATCAGTGTTGCTGGTTAGATCAGCGCCGGTCGTTCTCGCGTTGTGATTGCTCGGGACAATCAGCGCTGAGGCCAGCTCCGCTTGATCAATGATTCGTAGTGCCGCGACCGTGCGTAGGGCGCTTTCCCTGGTTCCGGTCCAACTGCCCGCTAGGCGTTCATAGGTATTGTTGAGAATGCCTATGCAGGCGCACACGCAGCAGACTGAGAGCAGTGCAGCGAAGCCTGGAGGAATGGGGGCTGACTGGCGGGGAAGCGTTATTTCGAACCAGTCGATGGCAGCCATTGAAAACGGCACCATCGCAAGTACTGCTGCCATGAGGTCTCGTTGCAATAACGACGGCGCCCGTCTAGAGATCTCTTTCATGTATCCGAGCCGATCTACGCATACCCAGTATCGGCGGATGGATATGAGAGCGAACGTGCAGAAGGTGAGAATCGGTAGGTAGAGGTACGAAATCATTGTGTTGCTCCTTTGGTTAAGGGCGAACGCAGTGCTGTCTTTCCAGCTGTCCGGCGACTCTTTTTATCGAGCTACTTTTCCCGCCAGTCAGGGCTTGTTTAAGGCCCGTATCCAGTGCGCTTTCATGGCGCTCTTGGGATGTGGTCTATACGGCGCGTCTTTCCGCTGCTTGTCCGGTGGCTCTTTCTATCGAGCTGCTGTTCCCACCTGTCAGGGGCGTTCTTTTCAGCCCCGGCACACAGTACGCAGGAGCGTTCTTAGGGTATAAATAAGCTGCGCTCAGTGGCCGTTTGCTTCATTTTCTTCAAGACCAGAATTTTCGGTCAATTAAAATCTGGTCAGCAATATACGGAATGTTTGCAAGCTCATCTAATGCCATTTCTACTGTTCTAAACCAGTAGGGGCGGTTTTCTTCGTCGATAACGGTGTGGTCGATCACTCCGTCCGAAACACTGAGTGCGAAGCCGTTCTTGTAGTGTGCTCGTAGAATAACTTGTATGTCGCCTGTTCTGTCCAGGCTGTCGCAATAGCTTTCAAGCTGCTTGAAGTGGAGTGACATTTATCTGTCCTTTCAATGCTGATTATTTGGTGTGTGGTTCAAGTGATTGACGGTTACTGAGGTTGCACTTTGTTTCTTATTAGTCGCTTCAATGCATTTATGCTTTCTTGTTTGTCTACAGTGCGCATCCACAATGGCTTATCGCTGTTGTCAGTTTTGAGAGGGATTTCAAATTTTGGTTTCGGCTCACTCGGTTTTGCAAGAGGGCAAAAATTGCCTTTCAAATAATTTTTCTTCAATCCATAAAACCACCGCTGAGGTGTTGTGGTGATCTTTCCGGATCTCAATGCATCCGAGAGCTCATCGACAAGCATTTGGTGGTCATGTCTAGGTATGTCGTTCAAGAGTTGGACGATCCATGCGCGATCACCATCCTTTAGGCCCTTGGGCAGGCTCAGATTATTCCCTGTAGTCTGTAGTAGTTCTTTTTTTGGTTCTCTTGGTAGTTCTTGGTATGTCATCGCTGTGTCATTCCCCCCGTGACACAACGCTGTCTGGGGTAGGGGTGTCGTGGATGTCATCCCCCCTGTGACAGCGTTGTCAGTGGGGGCCAAGGCTTTTACAGAGGGAAGGTTGATGAAGTATCTATTCGTCGTCTGACCGCCATCGTCACGATATTCTTTTTGGATGGTTAATAGGCCTGCCCGCTCAAATTCCTTAATTTGACGTTGCACTGTTCTGGAGGAAATGCCGCAAAACTTTGCGAGGGTTTGCACTTTTGGCCAGCTCTTTCCGTTTTCGTCCGCATGTTTTGCTAATGCCATCATTACAAGCTTTGCAGTAGGAGAGCCAAATTCGTGCGTCCAGACCCAGTCGTAGGCTTTGTAGCTCATTGCAATTTGCCCTGAGGACTTACCTCAATATCTAAGTTCAACGCATCATTGATCTGCATTGTCCTAAAATACACGCGACGGCCTATCCGGATCATTGCCGGTTTGAGTTTTCGGGAGATGTCAGTGTCTGAATAAAGAGAGACCCTCACTCCATCAGGAGAGCGCCCTAGTAACGTGGCGATGTCTGGAATGCTCATCAAGGGGCCGAAACGGTTAAGTAGATACTCTTCAGTTGTCATATGTAAGTTCGCAGTGTCTGGAGAAGGTCTGCGAATTCTTGAGGGGTATTGGCGTATTGTCAAACTGGCTAATGCGTCGAAACTACCAATATATAGTATCTTGGTTGATTGATTTATACGTCCTGGTAGTCTTGGGTTGGCTATGTTGGTTTTGAAGTTAAATGGTGCGTGGCTGATAAGGCCTATATATGCCGGGTGTTAGCTAGTTTTTTTTAGTTTTCGATGATGCGACTATAAAAATAGCCGCATTTTTTTCACGATTTTTTATGAGGACTTAGTCATCTTGAGATTTTGTCCAGTTTATCCACCAGATCTTCAGCCCGAAGATGGGTATATCGCTTGAGCATCTGCATCGACTTATGGCCACTGATAGCCGAAACCTCTTGGTCAGATAACCCGCCTTCGACAAGCCGACTCACCGCCTCATGACGCAGGTCGTGAAACCTGAAGTCAGGTAGATCGAGCTTCTTCTTCAACTGCCCCCATATTTTCGTGAAGGTGTACGGCCGTCGTTTCCCGTCCTTTCCAGGCTCACCGAAAAACACCAAATTGCAGTCGATTGGTCGCACTGGATTATCCATCGCAGCTTTGAATACTTCAGTGGCGCGCTTGCTCAGTGGAACGGTTCGAGAGCCGTCGTTTTTTGTGTCTGAGAGACGTATGACACGCTTTGCCAAATCCACCTGGGGTCGTCGTAGGGATGAGATCTCAGACGAGCGCATACCCGTTTCCAGAGCGATGCAAACGATCCAGCCCAACATAGGGTTGCTATGTCGATTCACGGCCGCGAGCAGAAGGCGTTCTTCCTCCGGCGATAGTCTTCGGTCACGACCATCCCCAGGGCTCGGCTTGCGGATGTTCAGCACTGGGTTGAACGTAAGACCCAAACCCCATTCCTGAATCGCTACCGTGTACAGGTGGCTCAATAGCGCAAGTTCGAGGCGCACGGTGTTGTTGCTGATGGTCCCACCACGGCTGGGTTCGTTTAGGCGCTTGTCACGATAACCAGCGATGATTTCAGCGGAGAGGGCGGCCAGTGAGTATTTGCCCAGGTGTTCGATGAGCTTCTTGGCTTTCGAGGTTTCGCCACGCTGAGTGGTGGGCTTCTTGGTGGGGGTTATGTCGCTCAGGTAGCGCTTGAGTGCAGCCTCTAGCGTCATTTTCTCCGAGCCGCTACGCCGGATGTACACGCCACGCACCATTTCTTCTTCGGTACGCCTCGACCAGTCCTCCGCATCACGCTTTGTGCGGAAGGTTTTAGCCACGGTTGGCCAGCCATTTTTACGAATGAGCGCCTTCCAGGTGCCGGAAGGAGTTTTGACGAGAGTTGCCATGAGAGGGTGCTCCTAGGCGGCTGGCGAACCAGCACTGTACCTAATTTGTACCCTTGGACCATAGGACTGTATCTGTGATGGACCAGCCAGAAACGCGAAAGCCGCGCAGTGCGCGGCTTTGGAGTTGGTGGGCCCACACGGACTTGAACCGTGGACCAAAGGATTATGAGTCCTCTGCTCTAACCAACTGAGCTATAGGCCCTCAGTAGGCCGCGGATTATAGCGACGGTTTCTCGGCTGTGCTATCCGAAAAATCCGATACGGTCACACGCAGAAACGTTGCGGCGAATTCTTCCGGCGGCAGCGGCAGGCTGACGATGTAGCCCTGGATCTGTTCACAGCCCTCGGCGGCGAGGAATTGTTGCTGCGCCTGGGTTTCCACGCCCTCGGCGATGACGGTGAATTGCATGCTGCGGCCCAGGGCGATGATGGCGCGCACAATCGCCGCATCGTGGGGGTCGTCGGGCAGTCCGCGGACGAAGGACTGGTCGATTTTGAGGATGTCCAGTGGCAGGCGTTTGAGGTAGCTGAGCGAGGAATATCCGGTGCCGAAGTCGTCGATCGCCAGTTGCACGCCGAGGTGTTTGAGTTGGTGCAGCACGGCCAGCGCCTCTTCGGCCTGACTCATGATGAAATTCTCGGTAATTTCCAGTTGCAGTAAATCCGGCATCAGGCCGTTTTCGTTGAGCAGTTGCTCGATGCGCCCGAGCAGATTCGGCTGGCGCAGTTGCGCGCCGGCAAGGTTCACCGACAACGGGCCGAGGCTGTCGTAGACCTGATTCCACTCGAACATCTGCCGGCACGCGGTCTCCAGCACCCAATCGCCGATCTGCAGAATCATGCCGTTCTCTTCGGCCAGTGGAATGAAGTGCTCCGGCGGCACATCGCCAAAGGTTGGGTGGCGCCAGCGAATCAACGCTTCGGCACCGACCAGACGATGGTCGTCGAGGCTGATTTTCGGCTGGTAGTAGAGGTGCAATTCATTGCGCTCGATGGCCCGGCGCAGTTCGTGTTCCAGCGCGATACGCTCGCTGGCCTGCGCGGTGAGGTCGCGGGTGTAGCTTTCGACGCGGTTGCGGCCCTTGGCTTTGGAGCGGTACATCGCCGCGTCGGCGTTTTTTACCAGCGTGGCGACGTCGCAGCCGTCGCGCGGATAGAGGCTGGTGCCGATGCTGGCGCTGATGAAGAACTCATGTTCGCCGGCCTGGAACGGCGCACCGAAGCAGTTGAGCAGCTTGGTGGCGATGTTGTCCGCGTCGCTGGCCTGCTGCAGGCCGGGCAGCAGGATGATGAATTCATCACCGCCCAACCGCGCCACGGTGTCGATGTCGCGTAGTTGCTCTTTGAGGCGCACGGCGATGCCCTTGAGCAGCAGGTCGCCGACCGGGTGGCCGAGGCTGTCGTTGATGTGTTTGAAACGGTCGAGGTCGAGGAACAGCACGGCGCCCTGACCACCGTTTTCCTGTTGTGTGGTCAGCGCCGAGAGCAGGCGACTTTCGAACAGCGTGCGGTTTGGCAGGCCGGTGAGCGGGTCGTGGTGCGCCTGATAATCGAGTTTCGCCTGCGCGTGTTTAAGGCTGGAGATGTCGGCAAACACAGCGACAAAGTGCGTGATGAATTTGTCGCGGTTGCGCACGGCGCTGATGGTCAGCCAGCTCGGGTAAAGCTCGCCGTTTTTACGTCGGTTGGAGATCTCGCCTTGCCAATGACCTTCGTCGGTCAACTGGTGCCACATCGCTGCGTAAAACGCGCTGTCGTGCAGACCGGAGGCGAGCAGGCGCGGGGTGTGGCCGAGGGCTTCGCTTTCGCTGTAACCAGTGATTTCCGTGAAGGCGCGGTTGACTGCGCTGATGTGCTGCTGGGTATCGGTGATCAATACGCCTTCGGCGGTGCTCTCGAACACGGTCGCAGCCTGTTGCAGTTTTTCCTGCATCAGATGACGTTCAGTAATGTCGCGGGCGATGGTCAGCATGCAATCTTCGTCACCGATCGGCAGTGGCCGGCTGGACACTTCGCACAGACGAATCTGACCATCGCTACGGCGGATATGGCAGGTGAAATCACGCACAAAGCCGTCGCGGTGCAGCAGGTCGAGCATCTGTTTGCGCTCGTTGAGATTGACCCAGATCCCCAGATCCAGCGCCGAGCGATCCACCGACATCGCGCTATTAAAACCGGTGATGCGGCTGAACCCTTCGTTGACCTCCAACAGCAGGCCATCGCTCTGCCGCGACAACAACAATCCGTCCGGCGAGGCGTGGAAGGCCTTGGCGAATTTCTCTTCGGAGGTTTGCAATTGCTGCTGGGTTTCTTTGAGTTGGGTAATGTCGCGCACCACGACCACCAGCGCCGGCGTGGTGTCGAGGTCGAACGGTTCGGCGGAAATCAGGCCGGTGAACACTTGGCCGTTATTGCGGCGGAAGGGCATTTCCAGATTGCGGATGCTGCCGGCCTGCAAGCGCTGGAGCAAACCGGGGCCGACGCCGGGAATGCCCCAGATATTCAGGTCGGTGGCGGTCTGGCCGATGACTTCTTCGGCCTTGAGTCCAATCTGTTCCTCGAAGGCTTCATTGACCTCCAGCAAACAGCCGTCGGACAGCCGCGCAATCACCAGAATGTCCGGGCATTGCTGGAAGACCGAGGCGAATTTTTGCTCCGACAAACGCAGCGCTTCTTCGGTGCGCTTGGTTTCGCTGATGTCGATCATCAAACCGCGCATCACCGGCTCATGGCCGTGTTCGATCAGGCTGACGATGTCGCGCACCCACAGGCAGCGGCCGTCGGCGGTGATCACCCGGTAATCGAGGCTGTGATCGCGCCCGGCCAGCACCTCGTGATCACAAAAACTCTGTGCGCGAGTGAGGTCGGCCGGATGAATGATGTTGCGCCAGAACCCCGGAATCAGCCAATGCGACAGTGGATAACCGAGCAAGTCTTCGGCGTGCGGTGACACATAGCTGTAGGTGAAGTCGCTCATCCGCGCTTCCCAAGCGATCGCCGACAAACTTTCGACCAGCCCACGGTAGTGATATTCGCTGCTGCGCAGCTCCTGTTCGAGGTCGATGCGCCGGGCGATTTCCGAGCTGAGGCGGCGGTTGATGCGGATCACCACGGCCAGCACGATCATCAGCAATAACAGGCCGGGCAAGCCGTAAACCAGCAGGTCTGACCAGAAGGTGCGGTGATCGAGGACGTTACCGACCCAGTGTTCCTGAATGGCGCTGATTTCGGCGGGGCTCATGTCGGCGAGAACTTTGTCGAGAATCCCCACCAGCACTTTGTTTTCGCGCGGCACGCCCATCGCCAATTGATAGCGATACGGGGTTTCGCCGCTGACGTAGAGGCCATCGAGTTTAAGTTGGCGCAGGCTCCATACGCTGGAGGCGAGATCGCCGACCACGGCGTCAACTTCGTCGGTCGCCAATGCCTGCAACGCCGAGCTGACGTTGGGCATGGCCACCAGATTCAGATCCGGGTGGTGGGTGCGCAGGAGTTCGTGCGGCGCATAGTTTTCCACCACGGCGATTTTTAATCCGTACAGATCATCAAGTTTGCGCGGTTGCGCGCCGCCGACGTGGGCGAGGATGACAATCGGGAAGTCGAGGTAGGGCCGGGTGAATGACAGATAGTTCTGCCGTTCCGGAGTGGACATGATCCCCGGCAGCAGATCGATCTTGCCGGTTTTGACCTGCTCCAGCACTTCCGTCCAGCTGATGGGCTCAATCGGCGTGAGTTTGATCGCCAGACGCTGGCGAATCACGTCGATGTAATCAGCCGCCAAGCCCTGATAGCGGCTCTGGTCGTCACGAAACTCAAACGGTGGCCACGACGCATCGACACCCAGGCGCAAGTCCGGGTGAGCCGCCAGCCAGCTACGTTCTTCATCGGTCAGAGTCAGCGCGTCAGCCGTTGCGGTCCAGATCATCAGTGACAGCAAAAAAAGCACGGACGCCAATCTGGGCATAACGCTCTCGTTATGGCTCGGGGATGATTGTTTCGAGTGTAGACGGGGTATGCGGGGG
>NZ_CACSJY010000075.1:0-20471 GCF_902706155.1 Pseudomonas sp. 18058 | reverse complement strand
CCAAATAGCCGCCTTGAACGCTGTATCCGCCTGCCGCAGCCAGGAGGACAACCCCGCCAAATTTGGGATACAGCGTACCGGCATTAAATCCAAGATTTTCGAGGGCATTGCCCGCAGTGGTGGCGCCGGTTCCGCCTTTGACTACGGGCAAGATGTCGTAGTTGCCAGTCGTGCCCAGTGCGGCCAGCTTGTCACCAAACTGATTGACCAGCGCACGCAGGGCGTCTGCCGAATCCTTGACGTAACCCTGCATCGGAGCCAGTGCATAGCTGCCGCCGCTGGCCGTTGCGCTTTGGTATACAGGCGATATCGACATGGCCGTGTCGCTGGCGATGTTGGTCACTTCGTACCAGCGACCGTCAGGCCCGCGAAAGGCATCTCCGACCCGACTGTTTGCGATGAAGGCGGTACCGGTGCCGATCACCGCATTGGAATTTTGGGTGACAGAAACCGTTCCTGATTTGTACCAAGACATGGCTACATCCTATAAATGAGGTTAAACCGCTTGTTTGGCGAAAACGGCCGACAGAAAGAACGCAGTCGGATTAGAGGCTGCGGTGGTGATGGCATAGAGTTTGTTGTTGGGAAAGTCCCACCAGCAGGCCAGGTTCCTTGGAATCGCGCTACCCGCCGTCATCGGCATGCCAAAGGTGTTTATCAGCATGAATTCGTTTTGCGGAAAATCGAACGGAACTGAATAGAAGATCCGCGTCAGACCTTGATCACCGATGTCATAGGTGACATACGTCCAGTTCTGGAAGGCTCTGGTGAAGCTTGCGTTTGGAGTGCCGGAATCGAAAAGCAACTTTCCCGCTCCGTCCCACAAGCGCATTCCGTATTGCGCGACCGCTTGCGCCGCGAACGCAGCCACAAAATATCTCCCGTTCGGTTGCGCTGTGTTGACGTTGTAGGCCCTGACGTAAAAGCCCGTCCAGTTACCTGCCGATCCGATGAGTCTCATCTGGCAGAGGCCGGCAACCGCATTAACGGTGTCAGGGCGCACAAACACCAACGGCGGCTCCTGCGAGGTCACCGGCCGTGCGAAATAGGTGGTTGATCCCAGTCCGCTCTCTTCCGTAGGAGCGAACCTTCCGGAAGAGATAACCATTAAGCGGGCAAATTCAGTGTCGAGGGTGACCACGTTGCTGTTGTTGATGAACTGGAGTCCATAAGCCATCAGCTCCACCTCATAACAATCAATCTCATTGTGCCTGAAGAGGTGTAACTCGCGGCGTAAGTGCGGGTGTGGTTATAAACGCGCACAACACCATCGAGCATTTCCGTCTCGAACTGCATTTGGCTGCTGGCGTAGGCACCGTTGGGGATGACGAAGGCCGTTCCGTTGCCAGGGCCAACGCCAGGCACCGCAAAATCCTGACTTCCCTTGTTCGCTCCCAGCGCAAATGTCACCAGCGTGGATAACGCAACACGAATGGTGAAGGAGTTTTCATCGATCTGAAGTGCACCATCGGCACCCCAGATCCGCATACCGTAAGCCATTAATCACCCCAAATAGCCGAGACGAACGCGCAAAACATTGTTTGCGTCGTAAACTGAAACGTTGAGAGCGTTGATCACCAGCCGGCCCTGACCGGGAACAATGCCGTTGATCTCCAGCGTGCCGTCCTTGTTGAGAATCCAGCCCTGCTGACCGGCTATGTAATTGGTCGAGCTGATGTAGTTGCCGATCTTGGCGTTGGTAATTGCACCATCCATGATGAACGCCGAGTTCATGAACACCTGACCGCCCTGCACGGCAAACGGAACCGCGATGGCACCGCCAGCAATGGTGTTGACGATCGCAAATCGATCCGCACTGACCAGAAACTGGCTTTGAAGACCGGCGGGAGTATTCTCGATTCCCAGCCCAATACCTGCAGCGATGTACTGCCCGGTGGAGGTGCTGTATTGCATCTTTACCGACCAGGTCGCAGCCAACTTGCCGTTCACGTCGTTGATGATTGAGGAGTTGGTCTCGATCAGCGTCTGCTGCTGGCCTATTTGGGAGCCCTGACTGCCGACTGTCGTGCCCAGCTGAGTGATCTGCTGAGCCGTCGCTTGCTGATTCGACACAACAACTTTTTCAAGAGAGGTGATGCTGCCCTCATTGACACCCACTTTGGCTTCGACTGTTGTCTGTCTGCTGGCCATCGCCTCATTCGCCGAAGCGCGAACCTTTTCTTCGGTGGCAATAGCCGCAGTGCTCGTCCATCCCTTCAGAGCATCTGCCAGATCACCCTCGCCTTTGTCGTCTCGCGACGATGCACGCAGCGCCTCAAACGCAGTCGCCTGTGCGGTGACAACCCCGTCGAGCTCAGTGATATCAGCAGTGTTGGTTGCGACCTGTTGAGCAAGTCCGTTTGCCGTCTCAACGGTCTGCCCAACGTCCAGCCAATAGAGCGCGTTCGGCGGCGGCGTGTTGGCTGGCACCGCGCCGGTCGCCTGATAGATGCGCTTGCCTTGAACGACCAGGTCGTACTCAACGTAGGTCGCATCGGGGTCGTACCCCTTCAGTCCGTCGAGTGCATCGATCTGCGCCTGCAATCCCGGGATTTTTTCGATCTCGGCCAGCAAGTCCTCACCGAGTTCCGTCTCGGTAATCTGGCCCTTGATCATTTCCAGAATGTCACCAGCGTTCGAGCTGGACTGGCCCTGCACACCCAGGCCAATCGGATACCACGGCCCGATGTTGCCTATCTTGTCGACGATGCGGCCCCAGAAGAAGAAGGTGACTCCAGCGGCAAGGCCGAGCATGGAGAAATCGCTCTGCGGATAAGACAAGTCCGTCAGCTTGGTCGCTGCTTCCAGGCTGGTTGTCGGCCCGTACCAGATTTCCGTCCGCTGGCTGTCTTCCGCGCCAGCCGGGAAACCCCACTTCAGATAGATGCCGAACAACAGTGGCGTGGCTGTCAGATAACTGAGTGCTGGTGGCAAGCCCTCCTTCCCCTTCAGATTCGTCAGGATCGAATTGCGCCAAGGCGACGTGATGTCGAAGGCACTCACTGCGCGAACCCGGGCCACGTACGCGCCAGCGTAGATGCCGACCACGTCAACGTTGGTCAAGCCTGTGCGCTGCACCTTGATCCAGTTGCCGCTGTCCTTGCGCCATTCGACGTCATAGCCGACCGCGCCATCCACAGCGGGCCAACTGATCGTCATGGTGGCCACTGCCATTCCCTGAACAATCGACGATGTCGACGCGATAGTGACACTCGCCGGTGCCGGTACGACGGTAAAGGGCGCAACGAAGTGCAGGCGGTTGGTTCATCCACCACCTATGGCAAGCGCTACGTGATGTGCGCCCTGCTGAACATCACGACCAGTGAGGCTCGCGATGATGACGCGCAGACGGCGGACGGATCGGATAGCGAGGAAATGCGAGCCCAAGTAATTACGGACATCCTTGAGCGGGTCGAACAGACAGCCTCACCCGATGAGCTCAAAGATGTCTGGCAGGCTGCATTGAAAGTTTTGCAGGCCAGCGGCGACAAGGTCGGTTATGACACGGTGAAGATTGCCGTCACCAAGCGCAAAGACATATTGGAGGCAAAACAATGATTGTCCTCAACTGCACGCAAGGATCTGCCGAATGGCTGCAAGGCCGCGCCGGGGTCATCACCGCAAGCATGTTCAGCACCGCCCGCTCCAAGGTGAACGGGCTCACTACCCAGCAGCGGACATACGTTGAAGCAATCTTGGCCGGCCATAGCGAAAGCAAAGCCCGCGACCTGGCTGGCTACAAGGCTGGGCCGAAGGCCGAAGTCGTCCAGCGCGCTCTCGATGGCGAGAAAGTCGGTGAGCCATCAAACGCCGCACTGACCTACGCGTTTGAGCTGGCTGTTGAGCGAATCGGCGGCGCGCCGCTGGACGGCGGGTTCGAAACTTGGCAGATGCGCCGAGGGCACGAACTCGAACCTGAAGCACGTATGGAACACGAAATTCAGACCGGGCTGATCGTTACGCAAGTCGGACTGGTGAAAACGGACGACGGCGCGTTTGGCGCCAGCGCCGACGGGTTCATCGGTGAGGATGGCGGATCCGAGTACAAGTGCTTCCTCTCTCCCGAAAAGCTGCGCGCCTTCCACATCGACAACGATGCGAGCGATGTCATAGACCAGGTGCAGGGCTGCATGTGGATCACCGGCCGCAAGTGGTGGCACATCGGGATGTACTGCCCTCTTCTGAAACCCGTCGGCCGCCAGCTCTGGCTGCAAGAATTCAAGCGGGATGACGACTACATCGAACAACTCGAAGAAGACCTCTGGCAGTTCAAGCTGCTGGTGGACGGCTACGAGGCGAAGCTCCGGAGTAAAGCAGCATGATCAGCAACCACCTCAGTTTGGTCGAAGCCCTTCGGCCAAAATCCAATGAACTGGCGGCACAGGTCGAAAAATACCTGGCCGCCGGCGGAAAGATCGAAGAAGCCGAGCCCATCGGTTACAAGCCCAAGCCGGTCAGCTACAGCAACCAGATGCCGCCAGCACCAAAGCCATTTGTCCGGCGCCGGCCGCCTGCTCCGCCTCAACCGTTGTCCGCTCAAGACATTCGCCACCAAGAGCGCGTGAAGGAGAAAGCGTTGCTGGAGCGGATCGGTGCCGAGAAGCGGACGCTGATTGTTTCGAAGGCATTGGATGATGCTCTTCATGTTCTCGGCGAGCGGCACGGCTTCGAGGAATGGCAGGAAACGGTGTCGACGTTCATCATCAATCTGGCCGGCGCGCCTACAGAAGAGTCAGAACGCTTCGTGAATATGTCGCGACCTGTTTTTGTACCAAATGCAGAGCAGTCGCGACAGCTTGAGCGATTTGCCAAAAATGGCGTCGATACAAACCATTAAATAGACTGTGATTTTCACGTTTTTGCACTGTGATACTCAGATATTACGCCTAAGCATTGACTCTATTTCTTCAACGGAATCCCTGAAAAGGATCTTGGCCTCGTCGTCGTATAGCTGTACCACAGCCTCAAACTGATCATCCTGACTTGAATCGATGTACAACAAATGCGCCTTATGGATTTGCTCTGGTCTTGATACGTAGAGCGTTAAAAACATTGTGGGAGTTCCTGGGAAATTCGCCTCCTCTTCATGGGTAAAAAACGCCACGGCCGCCGCCCATGCTTTTTTGTAAGCCGTAAGCGCTGTTTTCAACTGCTCTCTTTTTTCGGCCTCTCGGTTCACCAGTTCCGGGTCAGGAGCGCCGTCATGAGTTCGAAGATATTTATAAATAGCTATTACCGATAGCAAATGTCCCCGATACAAATGCAGGTCAGTAACCGCATCTTTCAGCACTCTTAAAGTTGCAAAACGTTCAGCATGCCTGAATTGCCTTTTCCAGGCGTTCAGAGTGTAAATCGCGACAATCGCAGCGACGGCAGTTGCTACATAGCTCGTGCTTTCTAACGCAAATTTTAGATGCGCCAGATCGCCAAACACCGGACGCCAAACTACGCCAACGCAGAAAATCCCAATTCCCGAAACAGTTAGAAGAACGACATCGCTCCGCGTCATATCTGTGAAACCCTCAGCTTACCCATAGCGACTGACACAAATACCCCACTTCTACGAATCACGCCAGCCGGCGAGGCTAGCCCCACAATCCTTTCTGCTTCACCTGGTCTTCACCGCTCAGACTCCATAGATCATCCCGATCGCCAAGCGCTGGGTGTATACGGCCGTCGGTATGGCAGAGGTAGTAAATGCGCTCAGGGGGCAGATTCACCGCCTTTGAAATTGCTTTGGTGGAGCGATACTTCAGGCTTTCCGGTTTCGACGATTCGCTTTCAAGCCAGCTAAATATCTTGTTGCGGTCGCGACGGGCTAGGTACTCAGACGACAGAGTCTGAAGCCCCCATGCAAGGCCACCACCGATTGCGCCAGCAATTACTTCGCTCCAATCAGACATATCTAACACCTCCTTTTATGATCGCTGAACTGTAGTTGATCCCTCACCACCCTCCACCGCCCGGGCATGCCCCGGCATAGGACGCCCCATGCCCACAGAAAACAATCCGGCCGAGCCGCTGAAGATTGAACGCTCGACAGTGACGAAGCTGGTGATATCCGGCGCGCCGCGGCTCGACACGATCACCGTGTTCCTCGAGGACTTGGGCCGGCGCAACTGCCCCATCGAATCTGATCCGAACTACCAGACGGCCCAAGGCAAGATCACCATTAGTTGCTGGGACAACAGTTGGAACGCCTACTGGGGTGGCATGGGCCCGCGCACCGTCGCCGAGTTCGTTGCCGACTGCGGTTGGGACTATGTGCTGAACTGCTTGGATCGCGGCATCAGTTCCACCGTCTTCAGCGGTAACGCACTTCACGCTCTCGCCAAGAAATGCATCATCCAGCGCCGCAGACAGCAGACGGGCCGACACGACTGGGAACTGGGCGAGCTGAGCAAACGCGAAGCTCGGCAGCTGTGGGGTGATATCGATGTTCTACGAAGCATCGAGAGCTCGAGCGAATGCTGGCATCAAAGCCCGCTGCTGACCGAGTTGTTCGGGGATGAGTGGCATTATCCGGTTGGCGATCGCGCCGTCGAAGAAAACCACGACTTTAAATATCTACGACGCATCGTCGAGGCCGTTCAGGAAGCCCTGCGACAGGATCAACAGCACGCACCACCTTCAATCACTGCTGCTCAGCCGACCTGCCAATCTCTTCGCGCGTAGGCATTGTCCAATCAGAGGTTCTTTTCTCATAGATTGATTGTTCTTGCGTTGCAGGCTCGTAACCAAAAGCTAAAAAATAAACTGCGAGTGAAAATGCCGCTAATCCAGCGCGGCCAACAGGATCCGCGTCTTTGGAAAGGCGTCCGCCAGGCGCAACGTGAATGGCTTCCCCCCTTATAAATGCGAACACTGCTTGACCAAAAAACGCTTGAATAAGAAGCACAGTCCAAAAACTCTTCCAATCTCCAATGAACCGAATACAGACGTTTAGAAGCGAGGCCGTGGTCATGAGCAAGAGCAACCAATACTGACAGCGCCTCAAATACCCCATAACTCGATTGACCGCTCTCAAACCTAATACTCCATTCAGTTAGTTTTCAAATCAGCGTACTCAGATATCGGCCAACGTAGCCCGATCCTAAACCACAACCCCATCCCCCTTCAAAGTCAGCCGCTATAGCGGCAAGGACGAAACATGCCTATCGAGAAAATCGAAAAGGAGGCTGACCTCTGCGCGCTGTTCATCCAGGAGTTCAACGAACTGCCCGGCTGGACGTGCTACCCCGAGGCCGCTGGCTTCGACGTGCTGGTCGTGAATGAAGACGGTCGGCAGATCGGCGTCGAGGCCAAAATGCAATTGAACGCCAAGGTTGCCGACCAGATCCTGCCCTGCCGTGGCGACGAACTATATGGGCGTGCTGGCCCAGATTACCGGTTGGTGATCGTGAGCAAAATTACGGATGCCAGCAAAGGAATCGTAAAGATGCTGGAACACCTCGGTGTGAGAGTGTTGGTGCCACGATCGAGTTGGACGAGTCGCGGTGACGGCTTCACGTTCAGCCTCGCTCACTCCCTGCTGGAGGTGAGCGGCCACAAGCCATTTTATGACTGGTACATGTTCGACTGGAATCCGCCTGAGCGCTGCCAGGTTCCAGTGCTTGTCACGAACCTGCCGGCCGGCGTTCCCTCTCCTATTCGCCTGACACCGTGGAAAGAGTCAGCGTTGAAGGTGCTGGCCCAGCTCCGAAGCCAAGGCTTTATCACCGCCAAGCAGATCGCCAGCCACGGTATCGGCGTCACCGCGTGGACGCAGGCAGCGGGAAGCAAACCGGCATGGCTGGCAAAAGGCGCCGTGCGCGGCACCTGGATCGAAACTGAAGACATGCCGGCCTTCGACAAACAGCACCCGGACGTGTACGCCCTGGCCGTTGAAACCCTGGCCACTACGGGCCAGCTGAACTGGAGTTATCGCCATGATCCTTTCCTGCATGGCCGGCTGCACCCTCTTCTTCTGGCTTCCATTGGTACTGACCATAAAGGCGGTGATCGGATGAGCGACAAATCAACCATCTGCGCCGCCAAGTCAGGCGACCACAAGTGCAGTTCGCAAAGGGTGCGAGGCACGCTGTTTTGCAGCCAGCATCAGCGCTCAGATTATCGCCGTCGCATGGGCTCACGCCCGATAACCAACGAACAACTCGCCAACATGATGCAGCGCGATGGAGAACAGCAATGACAGACCATTCAAAACTCAAAAAACTGGCTGAAGGCTGCCGCGACGAGATCATCCGGTCGGACGGCTGGGCGGGGATGATCGGTGACGCCGGCCTGCTGCGCCGCGATGAGCAGTTCCTTAAAGAGTGCTCGCCCGAGGCGGTTCTGGCTCTCATCTCGGAAAGTGAAACGCGCCGCGTCCTGATCAAGGAAATGGACTTGATGTTCGGCCGCTACATCTTGGCGATGCGTTCGGCGTTGATCGAGGAAGAGCATGGCAAAGGCCCAGCGGCAGCCATGGAGTGGATTTACAACTCGCTCTGTGGCCCCGGACAGCTCCCGCCCGAAGGCGAGACTGACGCCCAAGCATATTTCGATCGGGAGATTGTTGCGGTCAACACCGGCATGGAAGAGGTGCTGGCATTCCATGAAGCGCAGCGCGCCGCAAAAAAGGTGACGCCATGATCCTCGCCTCGCTCCTCATGGTCTACCTCATCTACAAGGGGCCGCGGTGATCGAGTACCACAGATCTATTTTCCATGTATTCGGCGGATGATTTCCATCATCGGTACATTTACGGAGCTCTGATTTTTCGTGGCGGTGGCAATTACCGAGTTCGCGAAGGCTTTACTTATGTTTGTCCGGAGTAGCTCGGGCCACATTTGATTAAGCTTTTCGGCGGTTAACTTCTTTTTGTTCTTGAAGAAGATGTGATTTTCATCAACGGCAACTATGTGGTTTTTCCACTCCGCCTCGTTAGACATTTCGCCGGCGATACGAAACGCCGCAGCTACAAATTCCTCTTTGGTCAGCATTCATCTATCTCCCTTCGTCGCGATATCTGACGACCAAGAATGTATCAATCCGTCTTCATTTTTCATAGCCAATCAAGCTATCTGATGCGGCTCGTAAGGAGTTCCCATGCCTGAAATTAAGTGTGAATACGGCACCCCATGCGGGTCGGCACCGATGAATGGATCAACCAGCTATCACTGGATCAACTCCGTTACGCCCGCCAGCAGATGGCCGACAAGATCGACAAGGCTGAGCAAGGCCCGCGCCGGACTGTTTGGCTGGTGGACGACGGTATTACGGTCGCTGCCTTCTATCGAGAGGAAGCTTATCCCGATGCGGCAGACCACCTGGTAAGGATTTACAAAGAAGTGTTTTTGCAAGCCGCGGAGGAATTCAGCGGACGACCCGGATCAGTCCACGAATTCAGGGAGTCGACGCCGCACATCGAACCGCGTCGTGTGACGCAGCTCGAGTACGACACCGAGTGGTTCCACACCAAAACCGAATAACCACCTTCTGCCGCCACGCGCGGCATGGAGCCTGCTATGCCCGAAAAAGAAGAGAACGTCGAAACGTATCCGTTCGACAAGGTGCCCGAAGAGCGCATGGCCGCCCTGATTGGCACCACCAAGCGCGCACTCGAAGGTAAGCGAGCACGCGGAATCATCCCAGAAGGCGTCTGGAATAAAATAGATGGCCGGGTTTTTTATAGCATCAGGAGATATGAAGCATGGCAAGAAAGCCAATGGGCCTGCCCCGAGGAGTTGAATTTGCTGGCCAGTCTGTCCGCATCCGGTTCACTTGGAACGGTGAGCGACGCTGCGAAACACTTGCCCATCCCCAGACGCCAAAAGGGATCAAGGCGGCCGCCGATCTACGCGATCAAGTAATCAGCCTAGCCAAGCATGGGGTTCTGGACGAGAAGCGCTACGCCGAACTGTTCCCGAACTCCAGCTACTCCGACGCAGCCACAGGACTCACCTTCGGCGAATATGCCCAAACGTGGATCGATGGACTTGAGATCGTCCCGGGCACTCGACGCAACTACAAAGGCACGATCAACAATTACTGGATGCAAGAACTGGCCAGGGTACCGATGACCACGATCACCCCGATGCTGTTGCGTCGGGTGATCGCCGAGACAAGCTGGGAAAGCACCACCGTGAAACGCACAGCGATATCGCGAGTGAATGCGCTTTTTAAGGCAGCGGTGCGGGATGAGGTAATCGAGCGGAATCCAGCAACGGCGATCAAGCTCCCTGGCAAGGCCAAGAAAGTTATTGATCCCTTCAGCGTGGAAGAAGCGGACATGATCATCGACTGGATGTATGCCAACTTCACTTCGCGGGCCTCACAGATCTACGCGGCTTACTTCGAGTTCGCGTTTTACTGTGGGATGAGGACGGGAGAGCTCAGGGCTTTGCGTTGGGATGAGATCGATACGGACAAGCGTGTCGCCCACGTCTGCCGGATCGTTGTTGACGGGAAGGTTGAGGAGCGCACGAAGACAAAGCAGGCCCGCACCGTGATGCTAAACAGCCGCGCCATGCATGCTCTGGAATGCGCCAAGCGGATTGCAGATGCTCGGCTCAACCAAATGAGGCGCAAGCGTCAGTCGTCTCCGTACGTCTTTCCGCCCTCGGGGAACTCGGAATATATTCTCGGGGCTACCACCCCAGGTGGTCATTTCGCAACGGCGTTAGGGGCACTGAAAATAAAGCCACGCAGCCAATACAACTGCCGCCACACTTACGCCACAATGTGCCTGATGGTAGGCATGAACCCCGCGTTCATCGCAGGACAGCTCGGGCACAGCGTGCAGGTGTTACTGTCGACATACGCCCGCTGGCTAAGCTCAACTACCGACTGGTCGGAGGTCGGGAAGCTTGAGAACCAGATTGGTACAAAATTGGTACAGCCTTAAATATATTTCACATTTCGCCCTTTGTTTGCGGGCGCCTCTAGCTTTCCTAGCACATACTCCTAGAATGCGACGCTTTGAAGAAATAACCCGTTACAAACTAACGGAATATCCAACCTTTATGAGTTCGCCCGCGTGAAAATTCGTCTTTCGATTCTGAGCCTGTTTTTTGCTTTCACAGGCACATTCATCACGCCAACGATCAACGCTGCGGAAACCACCGCTGCCCCGCGTGACGCTTCGACCCTGAAGATCGCTTCCGGCAGCGCCCTGCTCATGGATATGCAGACCAACAAAGTCATTTATTCCAGCAACCCTGACGTGATCGTGCCGATCGCCTCTGTCAGCAAGCTGATGACTGGCCTGGTGGTGGTTGAAGCCAAACAGAACATGGACGAATGGATCGATGTCGACATCAAAAACACGCCAGAGATGAAGGGCGTGTTCTCCCGAGTCAAACTGAAAAGTGAACTGCCGCGCCGCGAGATGCTGCTGATCGCTTTGATGTCCTCGGAAAACCGCGCCGCCGCCAGCCTCGCGCATCATTATCCGGGCGGTTATGCAGCCTTTATCGCGGCGATGAACGCCAAGGCCAAGGCGCTGGGCATGACCAACACTCACTACGTCGAGCCGACCGGTTTGTCCGAGCGCAACGTTTCCACGGCGCGCGATTTGAGCAAGTTGTTGGTCGCAGCGAGCAAGCACCCGATCCTCACTGAACTGACGACCACCAAGGAAAAGACCGTGTCGTTCCGTAAACCTAATTACACGTTGGGTTTCCGTAACACCGATCATTTGGTGAACAAGGCTGACTGGGACATCAAGATCACTAAAACCGGCTTTACCAATCCTGCTGGTCACTGCCTGGTATTGGTGACGCGCATGGGCAATCGCCCGGTGGCACTGGTGATTTTGGATGCGTTCGGCAAGTACACGCATTTTGCCGATGCGAGCCGGATTCGCAGCTGGGTTGAGACTGGGCGCAGCGCTAACGTTCCGGCGGTGGCGCAGCAGTACAAGGCTGATAAGAACCTGAAGAATCGCCAGAGTGGCGTGGTTGAGGCTTCGAAGTAGAACGTCTTATTGAGGTTTTCACTCTTGGCTGTGGCGAGGGGATTTATCCCCGCTGGACTGCGCAGCAGGCCCATTTTTTTGGGGCCGCTTCGCGACCCATCGGGGATAAATCCCCTCGTCACAGATAAATCCCTCGCCACAAAGTCATCCACTGACGCCAATGACAATTTCAGTCATTCGGCAACGGCATCTGTTCATCATCAGGTATGCCATCCCCCTTGCTCGGATCCCGCTCCAGATCCGGCGTCAGCACATTCGGCCGGGCCAGCGGATCGCGCAGCGGGCTGTCCGGATCCAGCACTGGATCAACTTCAGGCTCAGGCGTCGTCGGTACGCTGTCAGGTTTTTGATCATGGAAGCTTGAATCGGTACTCATACGCACCTCACATCAAGGTTTCAGATTGGCTAACGGGTCGTAGGGTTTGGCCGGTTTTTTGTCGTCGTCGCCGGGCTTCACGTCTTTCGGCGCCTTGGCCGGGCCAACGGGATCGACTTGCGGGTCGTCGAGATCCGGCGAATCGGGATCGAAACCCAGGTCATCGCCCGAGGAATGCTCGGATGAGTGCGGGCCTTTAGGGGATGTGGACTCTGCCATGCTTGCCTCCTGATTCACCCGCGAAATCGGGTTATAGAGGTAAGAGGCTTGCCGGACACAGACGTGCCCGGCAGATGACGAACGGAGAACTAGTGCGCCGCCAAGGCCTTTTTGGCCTGCGCCGCTTCGTTTTCCTGACCGGCCTGCGCCAGTTCATCGGCCGCTTTGAGCCAACGCGCACGATCCACCGCGGCGGGAATCTGCGTCGGTTTTTGAATCAGAATTGCCCAGCCGCCGGATTTTTCGAAAGCTGATTCAAAGGAGGCAAAGTCCATCAACTCGCGACGGTTCATGCCGGCACGCAGCAGGACTTTCTGTTTATTGCGGTCGTAGCCGGAAAGGATCGCGTAACGCGGCTCAGCCCAGAACGCCGAGCCTTCGCTGAAACGCACCATCACCGGGTAACCGGCCGCCACCTGAATCAGCAGCGCGGGCAGATTGCTGTCCAGCGGATAGACGACCATGCCGTATTCACGGGCAAGGTTCTGAATGTTCTGCTGCAACTTGTCTTCAGCGCCCGGCACATGCAGCGGTTTTTCCAGCAAACCCGGGGTGATCACCACGCCCTGCTGCGACAACAGACTGGCCAATACCTGCGGCCCGCTCTGGAAGGCCTGCCCCCGATAGAACCTGCCACTGAGTTCGACACGCTCCGGCAAACGCTTGACCTCCGGCGCCACACTGCCCGCACACCCCGTCAATGCAGCCACGCAGCCAGCCACCAACAGCGCCGCACACACTCGAGAAAATACCTGCACCATCGTTGCTCTCTGTTCAGACGCCGGTCATCGTGTTCCGGCAAGGTCACCGATCATAGGGCGGCAAACCGCTGCGGTATAGCCTTAAACCGCAGGGGCGGCGATTGCATAGAGCAAAGTGATTGGTCATCACCGACCTTTGGTCAATAGCGTGTAACACCCGGGCAACTAGACTGTCAGTGAAACAGAGCGAATTGAAAAAGAGGAGCCCGACGCAGGGCAAAGAGGAGGCACTGATGAGCCTGACCATGACCATTGTGATGTTGATTGCCGGTTGGCTGGCCGTGGCGGCGGCCATGCTGTGGGGGGTGTTGCGGATTTCGCGGCGGCACCATCATCCGGTTGAGCCTGCGAAGGTTGAGAAAGGCGAGAAACACCCCACCCGTCACGCGACCGCGCACTGACCCAAGGGATTTTTCGGAAAGAAAACGCAATTGGACTTTGTAGGAGCTGCCGAAGGCTGCGATCCTTTGACGTTGAAGATCAAAAGATCGCAGCCTTCGGCAGCTCCTACAGGATGCAAAAAGGCCGCCTGAACTTATGCAGTTCAGGCGGCCTTTTGCATGGTTAGCGGTTACGCCTGCGCAGCAAGTTTCTTCTGCTTGGCACGACGCGACAACATGTTCAGCACCTCAATACCCGCCGAGAACGCCATGGCCGCGTACACATAACCTTTCGGTACGTGAGCGCCGAAGCCTTCGGCGATCAGGGTCATACCGATCATGATCAGGAAGCCCAGGGCCAACATCACCACAGTCGGGTTGTCGTTGATGAACTTGGCTAGCGGATCAGCCGCCAGCAACATCACCAGCACCGACACCACCACCGCGATGATCATGATCGGCAAATGTTCGGTCATGCCGACCGCGGTAATGATGCTGTCGATCGAGAACACCATATCAAGCAACAGGATCTGACCAATCGCAGCCGCGAAGCCCAGCGTCACGGTCGACGTGGCCGACTTCGGATCTTCCGGTGCCGGATCCATGCTGTGATGGATCTCGGTCGTGGCTTTCCAGACCAGGAACAGACCACCGGCGATCAGGATCATGTCCTTCCAGGAGAAGGCCTGGCCGAGGATGTCGATCACAGGTTCCGTCAACTGCACGATAAACGCGATGGTGCTCAACAGCGCCAGACGCAGGATCAACGCCATGCCGATACCGATACGGCGGGCCTTCTGTTGGTACTGCTTAGGCAGCTTGTTGGTCAGGATCGAAATAAAGATCAGGTTATCGATGCCGAGCACGATTTCCATCACCACCAGTGTGGCCAAAGCAACCCAGGCGGTAGGGCTGGCGGCGAGTTCTAACAAATATTCCATGGGTCAGTCCTGACTCTTTGTGTGACTAAATTAGATGGTCTTGGAGGAAGATTCGGATTCGTCCGAGTCTTTTTCCGGGGTTGGTTTTTTCTCGATCAGCCCGCCGGTGGCGTCGCTGAGCGCTTGCTCGGCAGCTTTATGGGTGTCGTCGATCGCCTGTTTGGCGCTTTCGGCGGCTTTGCCCATCAGTTGCTGAGCGCTTTTTTCGGCTTGATCGCAACCGGCCAGAACCAGTAAAGACGCAATCAACAGTGCAGTGCTTTTGAATTTCATGAGGCTTCCTTCGAATGAACAGACAGGCTCACAGACCGGCCGTCGATGGCTGGGCATTCTAGGGAGGTGAACACTTCAGGAAAATTCGTATTTTTAGCGGCTATACTTCGGTTTTTACGAACTCACACACTATTCAATGTAGGAGCTGCCGCAGGCTGCGATCCTTTGATGTTGGCTTTTTAAAAAAAAGTCAAAAGATCGCAGCCTGCGGCAGCTCCTACACGGGGGCGCGGCGGATGCTCAATTACCGACAACTGCATTACTTCTGGGTCGTGGCCAAGACCGGCAGCATCGTGCGTGCGTGCGAGCAGCTGAACCTGACGCCGCAGACCATCAGCGGGCAGATTTCCCTGCTCGAACAAACCTACGGCATAGAGTTGTTTCGGCGCGTAGGTCGTCAACTGGAGTTGACCGAAGCCGGGCGCCAGGCCCTGCCCTACGCCGAGCAAATGTTTCAACTCGGTGGCGAACTGGAGCTGATGCTGCGCGCGCAACCCAACGAACAGCAGATTCTGTTCCGTGTCGGCGTCGCGGACGTGGTGCCGAAATCCATCGTCTACCGCCTCATCGCGCCGACCATGGAGCTCAACGAGCCGCTGCGCATCACCTGCCGTGAGGACAAACTCGAACGTTTGCTCGCCGACCTGGCGATCCAGCGTCTGGATCTGGTGATTTCCGACAGCCCGATGCCCTCGCACCTCGACATTAAGGGCTACAGCCAGAAGCTGGGGGAATGCGGGATCAGTTTCTTCGCAACCGCCGAACTGGCGGCGAAGTACGGTCAGGATTTCCCGCGCAGCCTGCACGGTGCGCCGCTATTGATTCCCGGCGCCGAAACCGTGGTGCGCAGCCGTTTGCAGCGCTGGTTTGCCGAGCAGCAGATTCAGCCGCAAATCGTTGGGGAGTTTGATGACAGTGCCTTGATGCAGGCATTCGGCCAATCCGGCAGCGGGATTTTTATTGGCCCGAGCGTGATTGCCGATGAAGTGAAGCGCCAATACGGCGTCGAGTTGATTGGCCAGACCGACGCGGTGACCGAGTCGTTCTACGCCATTTCGGTGGAGCGCAAGGTCAAGCACCCCGGCATCGTTGCAATTACCGAAGGTGCCCGACGCGAGCTGTTTACCGCGTTATGACGCTTCGGCGCAGACTTCGCGCGGCTTCAGCGTCATCAACACCATGGCCAGGAACACCGAGAGCAGGATGAAACCGGCAGCCGCAAAGCCAAGAAAGCCCAGACCTGCACCGTCGATAACCCGGCCACCGACCATGGCGCCGAGGCCGATCCCCAGATTGGCCCCGGCGATATTCAACGACGCGGCAAAGGCCGGTGCTTCTGGTGCGGCTTTCATCAGGCGCACATGGCTGACCAGGAACAACGCTGCCTGGGTAATACCCCAAATACCCATCGCCACCGCCAGGCCCACTGGCGAATGAATGTTCGGCACCAGCGAGACCATGCCGGCAATCATGAATGCGCAGAACAACACCGAGGCGCCCAGCGGGTGCTTATCCACTGCGCGACCGCCCAGCGAGTTGCCGATCAGCCCGACCGCGCCGAAGCCCATCAGGCACCAGCCGACCACGGTGCCGTTAAAACCGGCGAGGCGCTCAAGGATGTCGGCCAGATAGGTGTAAGCGGTAAACATGCCGCTGAACACCAGAATCGACAGGACGATATGGCCGATCATCAGCGGGCTGCGCAGGATCTTGAATTGCGACGCGAAGCTGACCTGATGCTGGTGCAGGCTGGTTTTCGGCAGGTACACAAACAGCAGCAAGGCCTTGGCAAAGGCGATCACCGCGAGAATGCCGAAGGCGCTGCGCCAGCCGAACGCATCGGAAATCAGCGTGCCGACCGGAATGCCGAATACCGTGGCGCAGACGATGCCGAAACCGATCTTGGCAATCGCGCGACCGGCGAAATCCGGGCCGACGATGTCCACTGCTGTTTCACTGGCCAAAGCCCAGAATACCGGCAAACCAAGGGCCGGGATCAATCGGGCAAACGCCATCACCCAGATATTCGGCGCCAATGCTGCCACGGTGTTGGCGATGCCGAACATGATCAGGATGCTGATGAACAACTTGCGCCGTTCAAATCGGGCGAAATACGCGGTGAGGAATGGCCCGAAAAGCGCCACTGTGAAGGCGAACAACGTCACCAGCAGCCCGGCCTGCGGAATGCTGACCTCAAGGTCGCGAGCGATCGCCGGCAGCAAGCCGACGATGACGAATTCCGTGGTCAGCACCGTAAAACCGGCGGCGGACAACAGAAGGATGGGTAACAGCATGGGTAACTCCAGCAAAACGACGACACCAGCGTTGACCCGAGGGCCCGCTGGCAGAACTTTAAAATTAGGATGCGCAATCTTAACAGAGTGTGTCCGCAGTGACTTGCACAAACCTGCCGACTTTGTTGCCTGATCCGGCGGCAGATCGTCACACGCCTGAAGGATAAAGCCTACGCTGTGATAAAGTCCGCGCCCTGAAAAACGTACACCCCTGATCAACCGCCCGTTTAACGGCGTTGATATCGCCTCACCCTTTCGGTTCGTGACGCTGGTCTGCCCCCGAATTTGCCAGCGCGTTCACTCAACCTTGCGCCTATAAAAAATCAGAGATGCCGTTATGACTGCTTCCTCCCCTTCTCTATTGCAACGCCTGAAGAACCTGAGCCTCGTCGCGCAGATCCTCATCGGCCTGATCGCCGGCATCGCTTTGGCGCTGTTCGCCCCGGAAGTCGCGAAAGACACAGCGTTCATCGGCAAAGTGTTTGTCTCGGCGTTGAAAGCCGTCGCACCGATACTGGTGTTCGTGCTGGTGATGGCCTCGATTGCCAACCACAAGCACGGTCAGGAAACCCATATCCGCCCGATTCTGTTCCTGTACTTGCTGGGCACCTTCGCCGCCGCCGTGGTGGCTGTGGTCGCGAGCATGGCGTTTCCGTCGCATCTGGTGCTGTCCACCGAAAACGTTGCGGTGACGGCGCCGGGCGGTATTGGTGAAGTGCTGCAGAGCTTGTTGTTGAGCGTGGTGGAAAACCCGGTGAAGGCGCTGATCGAAGCCAACTTCATCGGCATTCTGGCCTGGGCAATCGGCATGGGCGTGGCGATTCGGCATGCTGGCGACACCACTCGTGAAGTGCTCGGTGACTTGTCCAACGGCGTGACCTTGATCGTGCGCGTTGTGATTCGCTTCGCGCCGCTGGGTATTTTCGGTCTGGTGGCGTCGACGTTGGCGACTTCGGGTTTCGGCGCGCTGATCGGTTATGCGCACTTGCTGGCCGTGCTGCTCGGTTGCATGCTGTTTGTGGCGCTGGTGATGAACCCGCTGATCGTGTTCTGGAAACTGCGTCGCAACCCTTATCCGCTGACCCTGATGTGCCTGCGCGAAAGCGGTATCACCGCATTCTTCACCCGCAGCTCGGCGGCGAACATTCCGGTCAACCTGGAATTGAGCAAGCGTCTGGGCCTGCATGAAGACACCTATTCGGTGTCGATCCCGCTCGGCGCGACCATCAACATGGCCGGCGCGGCGATCACCATTACCGTGCTGACGCTGGCGGCGGTGCACACACTGGGCATTGCCGTGGACATTCCGACAGCGATTCTGCTGAGCGTGGTCGCGGCGATTTGTGCGTGCGGTGCTTCGGGTGTGGCGGGGGGTTCGCTGCTGTTGATTCCGCTGGCGTGCAGCCTGTTTGGGATTCCGAGCGAGATTGCCATGCAGGTGGTGGCGGTCGGTTTCATTATTGGCGTGTTGCAGGATTCGGCGGAGACGGCGTTGAATTCTTCTACGGACGTGCTGTTTACCGCAGCGGCTTGCCTGGGTGAAGAAGAGAAGGCCCAACGCACTGCATGACCCCTTACCCTGTGGGAGCGAGCTTGCTCGCGAATGCGGACTGTCAGGCGAAGATGATGTCGACTGACCTGCCCTCTTCGCGAGCAAGCTCGCTCCCACAGAAAAAACAAAAGCCCGCCATGGTGTGAACCTCGGCGGGCTTTTTTGTGGCGGAGATCTTTTCCCCCTCACCCCAACCCTCTCCCCCAAGGGGGCGAGGGGAAAGGGAGGTGATCTGTGTGCTGTTCAAAACGAGTGTTCGACTTGATATTTCAGGTCGGTGCAGCTCGAACACACAACTCCGTCAGTCCCCTCTCCCTCCAGCAGCGGGTTAGGGTGAGGGGCTTCTGGCCGCTTAGAACGCGCCCATGTAATCGCGCTTGCCCACTTCCACACCGTTATGACGCAGCAGCGCATAAGTGGTGGTGACGTGGAAGAAGAACTGCGGCAGGCCGTAAGTCAGCAAGTACGACTGACCGCTGAAGCGCTTCTCTTTCGGCGTGCCCGGACGGGTCACAATTTCAATGCCTTCCTTGCCATCGATCTGCTCTGGCTTGATCTCGCCGATGAAGGCCAAGACCTTGGCGATCAGCGCTTGCAGCTCGGCGAAGGAGGTTTCAGTGTCGTCGTACTTCGGCAGTTCGACTTCAGCCAGACGCGCGGAAACGCCTTTGGCGAAATCGACGGCGATCTGTACCTGGCGGGTCAGCGGGAACATGTCCGGGAACAGACGCGCTTGCAGGAACGCGTTCGGGTCGATGTTTTTCTCGGTGGCGTGGGCTTCAGCCTTTTTCAGCACATCGCTCAGGGCGTTGAGCATTTGTTGAAAAACCGGGACGGATGCGGCGTACAGGGAAATGGTCATGGCAGTCTCGTGTGGTGGCTGGGTGGAACAAGGAGGCGATTATAGCCATGCTTTGATGACCGCACGGCTTGCCTTTTGTTTGGCAAGGATTAGGCTAGGCGGCTTCGACTGCAGAGGGAACGCGCGATGACCACAGAACCAGAATCCACCTTCGACGAGCCACGGCTCAACGCCACGGAAATCCGCATCCTCGGCTCGTTGATCGAGAAACAGGCGACCAGCCCGGAAACCTATCCGCTGACCCTCAACGCATTGGTCACGGCGTGTAACCAGAAAACCAGCCGCGAACCGGTGATGAACCTGACCCAGGGCCAGGTCGGACAGAGCCTGCGCGCCCTCGAAGGGCGCGGTTTTGCCAAATTGGTCATGGGCAGCCGCGCCGACCGCTGGGAGCACAAGGTCGACAAGGCGCTGGAACTGGTGCCGGCGCAGGTGATTCTCAGTGGTTTGATGTTTCTGCGCGGCCCGCAAACCGTCAACGAACTGCTGACCCGCAGCGGCCGCATGCACGATTTCGAAGATGCCGAGCAGGTGGTGCATCAACTTGAGCGCCTGATCGCGCGCGGGCTGGCGGTATTGATTCCACGTCAGGCCGGGCAGCGCGAGGATCGCTATACCCATGCGCTGGGCGATCCAGCGGATATCGAGGCGATTCTGGCGGCGCGGAGTAATCCGCAGGAACGCGGTGCGAGTGGCGGTGTTTCGCTTGAGCGTATCGAAGAGCTGGAAGCACGCATTGCCGCGCTGGAAGAGCGCCTGGCCCGCCTCGAATAACCAACGCAGATCAAACTGTGGGAGCGGGCTTGCTCGCGAATGCGGTGTGTCATTCAAAGGTGATTTGACTGATCCACCGC
>NZ_CACSJY010000074.1:0-22212 GCF_902706155.1 Pseudomonas sp. 18058 | reverse complement strand
CGGTTTCGAAGCCAGGCTTGCGGCACTAGAAGCTGCCGCTTAATCCAAGACGCCGCCATTGAGCGGTATTTTTTTGTCTGGAGGAAAATATGACCATCACCGAAAAAGACCGTGACGTTCTCGCCCGTACGCTATGGGGTGAGGCTCGCGGCGAAAGTCTGGCCGGCCAGATCGCCGTGGCGTGGACAGTGCGAAACCGTGTGTTCGACGGAAAGGAGAAATCGTGGTGGGGGGAGGGGTATGCGGGCGTTTGCCAGAAACCGTATCAGTTCAGCTGCTGGAACAAGACTGACCCGAACTATCAGTTCCTGATCGGCGTGAAGCAGATCCAGTTCCGCGAACTGGCGCAGTGCCGGATCGCCGCTGACCAGGTGATCGACGACAAAGTGCCTGATCCCACTGGTGGCGCCACGCACTACTACGCGACCAGCATCAAGGCTCCAGGTTGGTCGCTGAAGGCAAAGCAAACCCTGAAGTTGGGCGGCCACGTCTTCTTCACGGATGTGCCGTGATCGCTGTGCCGTGGAGAGCAGTTGCCGTGCTGGCGCTGGTGCTCGTCGGCGCCGGCGGCGCATGGCAGTTCCAAGACTGGCGTTATGGAAGTCAGTTGGCTGAGCAAGCCCGCCTGCACGGTGAAACCCTCAACCAACTGACGCTTGCCGCTGCCGCTGCACAACAGGCCCAGCAGCATAAGCGTCTCGCGCTCGAGCAAAGCCTGGCGAGCAGTAAACAAGCCCACTATAGGAAAATGGCCGATGCCCAACGTGATCAAGATCGCCTGCGCGATCGCCTTGCCACTGCTGATGTGCGCCTGTTAGTCCTCCTCGATGCGACCGACGTTGCCAACGGCTGCAACGTGTCAGCCTCCACCAGCGCCGGCGGCGTGGATCATGGAACCCTACGAGCCAGACTTGACCCGGCGCGTGCTCAACGAATTATCGGCGTCACCGATGACGGCGACCGGGGGCTGATTGCCCTCGCGGCCTGTCAGGCATACGCCAAAGAAGTCTCAATACCAAAGTGAAAAAGAGCGGCCGATCCGGATGCGTCAACATCCGGATCGGCCGCCGTCCCTGCAGAATGTCCCTGCAAGTCCAGCCAAGGCTCTTGCTCCGTGCACAAAGCGCGGCGAGCCTAGCACCTGTTTATCCACAGTAAAGGTCTTGCTCTCAATGTCTACACCCATCATCGCTTGGATGGGCGGCAAACGCCGCCTGGCCGACCGCCTCATTCCGCTTTTTCCGCCACACGAATGCTGCGTCGAAGTCGTTGCCGGCGTTGCCGCGTTCCAGCTTGAGGAGTGTTACTCCCCAAGTTGATTCGGTCACCAGCGTACGCGGAAACTATTCAGGCCCGGCAGTTAGAACTGGAAGTAGATAAAGGGATTGAAACCGCGTTCGACTACAGACATGCACGCCCACACATACATTACAACGCAGTAGATAGCGACCCAGAACGGACGACGGAAGGTTATGCCTCGCAAATTGTAGAAAACCTTATCACTGACGAAGCAGATAGCTATCGCCGCGAGAAGCACAGCTATTACTTTCGGGTCAGCCAGCGAGCGGTTGACGTCGGACCAGAGTGGCGCATTTGGTGCCAACCCAAACATCACTTTCAAGAAATCAAGCGCCTGTGTCAGGCTTCCAGCCCTGAACGGAACCCATAGCACAGTCGCAAACAAAAATACTGGAAGGCTACCCAAACGGAATTTGGAGGTTTTCAATATTCCGGCACGCTCAAGAGCAAGCAGCAAACCGTGGCTAATGCCCCAGATCAAGAACGTATATGCGGCGCCGTGCCACAATGCGCACAAGCCGAACACTACAAAAAGATTGCGATAGATCTTCAGCTTAGTAGTACGGTTACCACCCAGGGGAATGTACACGTAGTCACGAAACCACCTGGAAAGGGTCATGTGCCAGCGCTGCCAGAACTCAGTCATGGTATGCGCGGCATATGGCCTGTTAAAATTACGAGGAAAACGGAAGCCCATCATCCGCGCCATGCCGATAGCCATATCGGTATACCCGGAGAAGTCGAAATATATCTGAAATGAATAGCAAACTGCGGCCAGCCATGCGGAATAAGTTGTCAGCGGAACACCTGGGCGATAGACCTCATCAACGACAACGCCCAGAGGGTCGGCAATCAATATCTTTTTCGACAGGCCAATGATGAATATAACCATGCCCCAAAAAATATCGCTCCTGACCAATCTGCGACGTTTGACATCCAGTTGCTGTTTGACCTCTGAGAAGCGCACCACGGGGCCGGCCACTAGATGGGGAAACAGAAAGATGTAAATAGCAAATTTCTGGAGACTGCGCTCGGGTTTGATATCGCCAGCGTTAACGTCGATCAAATAGGATATAAAGTGAAAAGTATAGAATGAAATACCTAAGGGCAGCAGTACGCTCCACTTCTCGGCGCCCGCAAGCAAGTTGATCCCACTGAGGTCGCTCAGAATCCCTATCAAAAACACGAGATACTTGAAGAATACAAGTGGCATAAGGTTGGCCACTATCGCGAGTACAAAGAGCCATTTCACGCCCTGTGCGGAAGCGGAGCCTTCGCGTAAACGCGAGATGACCTTTGCAATCAACCAGTTCGCGACCAGCATGGCCAACGCAATTAGGGCGAGCGCTCCAGCCCCGAGGACATAAAAGCCAAAACTGCCCAATAGGATAAAGTCGTTGCGGCGGGCCCTTGGAATCAGAAAATAGATTGCATAAAAAAGCGGGAAGAAAACAAACAAGAAAGCAGGAGATGAAAAAACCATGAAGCATCACTACCCTATAAAAGTCATCAATGGGCTAAGCAACAAAGCCGTGAAGTAGGTCACTGCTTGAATGTCAGCCAGATGGGGGTGCCGATATCAAGGATCTGGACGATCAGATATTTACAACGCCCTTTGATCACTTCAGGAACCTCCTGCGGCGCCAGAGACCGATCCACAGTTGTGAAGCGCTGAAAATAATCGAATATGCCGGCTCTGGTCATACCATCGCTAAAGCTGTTGCCATACATACAGGTGGGCGGCAACATATTTGGGTCAGTCAAGGTGTCACTCTCAAGCTCCAATCCGGTACTTTTAGCGTCAAGCGGCCGGACAGTGTGAACGCCGTTCCACGTCCAGGTCTTCTTCAGTTGTGGCTCCGATCCAGTTTCACGTGAGAACAAGAGCGCAGAAAAACGCGCGTCCGAACCAGTAAACGGTCTAGACTCGAAATCCATCGGATGCTTCCATGGGCTCGCTCTGTTCTCCAACAGCGCAATACGTTCAGTGACATTTTTCGCGATAGCAAGCGCGGACATATCTGTCCAATGAAAATCTTGACGATAGAAGAGCGGAAATTTTTCCTGATTGGACTTCAAGATGCCATAAACATCGATAAAATTAATGCCTTGGTCTTGTTTAAGGCGGTCATAAAATTTCATAAAGTTCGTGTGCTGCGGCATATGCGTTGCAAAAAAAGGCAAACGTCCTGGATAAAAATACTGTTTCTGCATGGGCGTCACAAAGATAACCGTCACACCTTGGGCCTTCAATTTGTCACTGTAAGCGACTACACCGCGGTGAATGGAATCAATATTTTCTGGAGTACCCAACAGGTTTTCCGTACCGGGCAGCTGCCTGTCCACTAAATGACGACCATAGATATCGTCATCCTTTCCGAAATACACCCGACTTGAGGAACTGAACAGTCGGTAATCCAACTCATTTTTCCCGCGTATCATAAGGTCACGGAGGCCGAGGTTATCCGCAAACCACTTCTCGAATCGACCGTAATTCTTATCAACATCAAACCATTGCCCTTCCCATGCACTAGGGAAGCTGATAAGCGGACGAAGCTCCTGAACCGGTTCGACATTGCCTGTGTACCACTGCCTCGCAACGGTACAGTAAGAACCAATGGAAGACTCGTGCCCTAAAAGCTCACAAATCCCTTTTGACCGCGGAGTGTTCGAAGTGAGAGCCAGTAGAAAAGGCAAGATACTGATCAAAAAGACCAACGCAATAAAAACTGTCTGTGACCTGTAATCACGCCGTAGTGTACTGCGAGACGGCCGTTTTTTTGATTCCATCAAACCCTTGGACACCCCATAGCTCCTAACGAAATAGTTCAATACTGGATCAGCAAACAGACAAACTCACTCCTTTCTCTTGACTGGGCAGGATGTGATTCTTTTTGTAGTAGATGCCATTTGCCAACGGCGTACTTTAACGTGCCGCCCTCAGATCTGCCATAAGCTTTTCAGGACAACGGATTTTTCTGGCCCATCTATCTTGTGACGTTCGCATGGTGCATATCTACGAACGCTATGGGTTTGAGTCTGTATCTATCGGCAAGCAGCAGATCGTTAGGGCTATAAGGGAGCGTCGTCAGGAAACACCTCTCATTGACCCGAATTCATTGTAAGCGTACGGGCAAACCGTCTTGCACGACTAAGCCGGACGCCACCTATGCGGCAGCAACTCTGCAATCTCACTTGCCCGCTGCGTAGGCAGGCGCGGCAGCACATCCTTCAGGTAGGCATACGGATCGTGCCCATTGTTCCGGGCCGACTGGATCAAACTCATGATCGCAGCGGCGCGTTTGCCGCTGCGTAGCGACCCAGCAAAGAGCCAGTTCTTGCGCCCTGGCGCCCAAGGCCGCACCTGCTTTTCAAGCTGATCATTAATAAAGGTGAGGCATTGAATTTCGCCCAGCTATATCGTGGTGCCAGCCCCACGGTTTGCCAGCTAGGCGCGAGCTTTCGTCAGGTTCGCCAATAGCTGGTTGTTTACCTCAATGAGGCCCGTAATATTTTCCTTCGCCGCACGAAGCTCCCGTTTCAGCGCCTTAATTTCCTCTTCCAGCGTGCTTGCGTAATGCTCGACGGTTTCCAACCTGTTCGGACTATCGCGTTCAATTAACGCCGCGTCCCGCGTAGTAAGCGCCGGGTGAATAATGGCGGGGTTATCGCCTGCGAGAGGTCGCTTCCGACAAGCAACAACTTCTGTGTATTCGCCTAGAATGCCGTGTGTCTGATCCGAGAAGCGATAGACACTCACGTCGAACGCCGCCCACGCCGCAATTGTTTGGTGAAGATCATAGCCCCAATCAATAGTTACAATAGATCCCTCACTGCTTGCAGGATTACCGTGAATTTCAGGCTCCTTAATGTCGTGACGGTTTCCGTCTGGAAGCAGTTCGAAGCGACGCTCCCAACCGTCAACTTGGGACTTCCTGACAGGGAAAGTGCAAAGATAGATCCCGCCAGACGCCAAGGTACGGTGTATTTCCCTGAACACCTTGTCGGGCGAATAGACGTGCTCCATCACGTCGAGGGAAACGACAATATCGAAAGCTCCGTCTGGGAATGTCTGCTCCTCGAGATTTTCGTTTCTCCAGCCATTGTTGATGCTTCCCTGTTCAATTCCAGCGAAAAACTGCGTCCCCACGTAGCCGGCGCATTGCTGCACCATCTTGACCGATATTCCGCGCCCCGCTGGCGAAGACTCGTGGATCCTCTTATCGCGCCAGTTCGGACATAGCTCGTTCAAGATGAGGGCAAGCGCTCGCTCGCGCGGGATAGACCCGTTCGGACATGACGGGCAAAATAGCTGATCGCGATACCATGAACCTTCAACACGATAGGTCACGCCTGTTTCGCATATTGGGCAGTAGCCTTGATAGTCTTCCATATTTCTCCTGGCGGTATCGCTAAAAGGGCTGGGGTTTCGGTAAGCGCAATCTAGGGGAGCTGAGAACCCGCTCCTAGGGATACCCTAGTTGAGTGTCCCGGCTCGCCAACTTCGGGATCCTGCGTTGCTCAACGTAAAGCGTGAAGTCCATGATGGCAGCCCCCAAGGTCAGTTGATTTTCGTTGATCTTGAAGAACAGGGAAGGGAGCAAATCAGAATTAGGCATTGAGTATCCTCCATGGAAGAACCCAGCGTAGCAGGAGAATAATGATTTGGCAGAAAGCCATGAGGACGCTAAAAAGGCGTGGGGACTTTTTCGGGGATTCGCTATTTCCAGTTCATCTCGGTTAGGCACCGTTTGCAGCGAGCGCCAGTGGAAGACTCAACAAATGCTGGGGTTAGAGCCCATTTTCAAGCATGGGGTGCTAGGGGTCGAGTGTTCGAATCACTCCGTCCCGACCATAATTCCTGAGTAAAATCAGACACTTAAGCCGATCAGATGGATCGGCTTTTTTGTGTCTGCGCAAAACTCGCGCAAAACTTGCGCAAAACTACCCGGTAATTTCGCTGATATTGTGAGTTCACGCCGTTTTTGGCCCTTTTTCGCGCTGCCTTTGGCACCAATCCTGTTTGATAATTCTCTTCCTTTCTCAGCTTTTTCGCATGTCAGATAGCCTTGGAAAGCGCACTGTTTCCGGGCGATTAGGGCGTTTTTCCTCAGGGCTCCGCGGCGCTAAACCCTGGAAGCTCAGTTCCGATTCTTCGTTCTTAAAGGTCACCATCCTAAATCAGCGAAACCGGCTGTACGTCACGCGGGCCGTGCCTTTGAAGACAAACGGAAGCAGCGAAAGCCGGACTTCCGATTGTGCGCTAGGGAAACGGAACAGAGCGCGGGGAGGGCGCATCCTATTCGAATTGATTGCTGACGGGCTGTGGGCCTTCTGACGACCCTTTGATCACAAGGCCCAGGGGCCGATTTGGAATCAAACCATCGCGTCCGAGAGCCTGACCTATACCTCCAAATTCGACGTTTTTGGGCCCAAACCGCAGTGCCAAACAGACCGCAAATTCACCCGACTTCTTGCTGTTTTGGTGACAAACCATTTTGCAGGTAGTTGGCACCGATTGAGTGCCGCTGAACCCTCGAAAGATCCGTCGGCCGCGGCTTCTAGCGGTCAGCTCGGAATCTCTTGCAAGGTCCTGGTCGGTGCCAAATCCGCTGCTAACTCACAGTCTGTCATTACGGTTTCGGCGCTTTCTTAATGTCCTCCGAATCACTCGACGTCGCAGCATCCTTCGCCGTCTCATGGGATTGCGCGCCAGCATTCCCACCTGATGACTCCTCACCTTTTTTGCTGGCCTTTTCGTCGTTGGCTTTCGAGCTTTTCGACTGATTGACCCCCGGCATGGCGGTCGGCGGCGCAGCGGATCCCGCCGTGTTTTGTTCACTTGCCAAGACGTAAACAGGGCCGGCCACAAGCAGGCTGGCGAGCGACAGGGCGGCAATTTTCTTGTTCATGGTCTGAGCCTTCCACGCTGGGTATGTACGGCATTGGAAAGAAGGGCGCGGCAAAGGTGCATCGCGCTGGACGAGCGGTAACCCTCGCCGACCTTATTTCCAGTCTGAAAAAATCCTCAATAGGCGGCAAATTGCTGGCCCCCTGATCGGAAACATCCGGTCAAAATCGCCTTTTTTTCAAAAGGTTAGGTTGGCTATATGCGGACGATTGCCATCACCGTTGCAACGCTTTCCCTGGCTGCCTTTGCTTCGACTGTCGAGGCGAAAGAGATTAGCAAGAGTCATCAGTTTGCCTGCACCTGGGGCTCGGACATGGCTGCCGGAGCGCAGCAGTCCAAGCTGTCTGGCGTTTCTTTATATGGCGCGCGCAAGCAATTGCAGGTGCGCAAGTTTAAGCAACCGTGGATGCGCATGACCGCGATGGGGATCACCGAGCAGACCTACAACAGCAGCTCAAAGCTCAAACCGGCGGCGATCAAGCAAATGTATTACGAACAGTGCATACGCCACGAATTGGCCCAGCGTTAACGCAAAAAGCCCAACCTGAACCGGTTGGGCTTTTTCATGCCTCACACAACGTCAGTGTCACTTTTCGCTTTCGCAATTGACCATCCACGACACGCCAAAACGATCGACCAGCATGCCAAAACGCGCGGCCCAGAAGGTCGCTTCCAGTGGCATATCGACGCGACCATCCTTGGCCAATGCGTTAAATACGCGCTCGGCTTCGGCGATGCTGTCGACGTTCAATGAAATCGAGCAGCCGCTCATGCCTTGGGTCGGGCGGTCGGGCGTGGTGTCCGAGGCCATGATCATCTGATCACCGACCTTCAGGCAGGTGTGAATCACCAGATGGTGATGTTCTTTGGGCACGTGCTCGGCGGCGGGTGTTTCGCCGAAGGTCATCATCGCCTCGAGCTTTCCCTGCAAGGCTTGTTCGTAAAACGTGAACGCTTCGCGGCAGTCGCCGTTGAAGATCAGGTACGGGTTGATTCTCATGTCTCTGCTCCCGGCAGTAGCGCGGAGAGCGGCGGTTATTCGCCAGGTTCCGCGTTGGGCGGTTAAAACATAGCAGAGCGTTGGACGTCGGGAAGGGCGGAGTTTTCCAGATGTATTCGTTCTCAAAAACGTCTGGTTTAGCGCTGTCTGAATCCAGGTCAGGAATCGCCTGAGCTTTTTAACAAAGCAGGCCCGGCCATGCGGGGAGCGGGTTTGGATTGCATCAGGCTGTCCAGCGCTTTGCGATAACTTTGACCGCCGAGCGCCATGCTGTTGTTGTGCGTTGCTCCCGGCACCAACAGCAGACGCTTGGGTTGTTGCGCGGCATTGAACAGTTGCTCACTGAAACGCGGTGGCACGAAAGCGTCGGCCAAACCGTGTACCACCAACAAAGGCATATGAATGTCGGCAATCTTGTCGATCGAATCGAATTTCTGCGAGAGCAACCAGCGCACCGGTAGAGAGGTGTTGGCCACAGACGCGGCGACGTCCGCCAGTGTGGTGAAGGTCGATTCAATCACCAATCCACGAACCGGCAGCGGTGTGTGATTACGCTCGGCGTCCTGGCCAAGTTCTGCAGCCAGATCGATCGCCACTGCGCCGCCAAGAGAATGGCCGTAAATCAGGCGTTTGTTCGGATCCGGTTGCAGCAGTTTGAAGCGCTCCCAGGCGACGCGGGCATCTTCGTAAACGCTGCTTTCCGACGGCAGATCACCGTGGCTCTGGCCGAACCCGCGATAGTCGATGGCCAGCACCGAGTAACCCGCTGCGCGCAATTGCTCAATGCGGAACAACTGCCCAGTCAGGTTCCAGCGCACGCCGTGCAAATAGAGAATGGCCGGGGCATTGGCTTTTTCCGCCGGCCACCACCACGCGTGAATGTTTTGCCCGGCCTTGAAGCTCTTTGGTTGCAGGTCGAGTTCCTGCACGCTACCGGGCAAGCCGTGATACCAGCCGGCCGTGCCCGGTTCGATGCGAAACAGCAGTTTGCGTTCGGTGTGTTCGAGCACGGCACAACTCGTTGGCACGCCGATAATCAGCGCGGCCATGCAGGCGAACGCCAGACGGCGGCGGCGCAGACGAGTCATGAAGGACTGGAACATTAAACGTTTCACCACGCAGACAAAGAACGCTTTTTACCAGAACCCTCGGTCTGCGCGTGACAATTTCGACCAGCGCCCGTGGGCAACGATTACAAAATGCTGCAACGGCTTAAATCACCCGCAATACGATCTTGCCGATATGGTCGCCGGCCTCCATGTGCGCGTGGGCCTGGGCCGCGTCGGCGAGCGGGTAGACCTTGTCGATGATCGGCAGGCAGCGCCCGGCAGCCAGTGCTGGCCAGACGTGCTCGCGCAGTTGGCTGGCGATCTCGGCTTTTTCCGCCGCAGTGCGGGCGCGCAGCAGCGAACCGGTGATCACCGCACGTTTGGCCATCATTGCTAGCAGATCGAAGTCATTGGCACGGGCGCCGCCGAGGAAGCCGAGCATCACCAACCTGCCGTCCATCGCCAGCGCGCTGACATTACCGTTGAGGTACGAGCCACCCATGATGTCGAGAATCGCATTCACGCCTTTGCCCTCGGTCTTCTCGGCGATCACCGCGGCGAAATCCTCTTCGCGATAGTTGATCGGCTGGCCGCCGAGTTTGCTGATTGCCGCGCATTTGTCAGCGCTACCGGCGGTGGCAAAGGTTTCGATGCCGAATTCGCGGCAGAGCATCAGCGCGGTGGTACCGATGCCGCTGGTGCCGCCGTGAATCAGCACGCGTTGACTACGGCTGGCGGCCCCGAGCACGAACAGATTGGCCCACACGGTGAAGAAGGTTTCCGGGATCGCTGCCGCTTGAATCCAGTCGATGCCGTCGGGAATCGGCAAGGTCTGGCCTGCTGGAACCGCGCAGTACTCGCCGTAGCCGCTGCCGTTGGTCAACGCGCAAACCCGGTCGCCCACGGCAAACTGGCTGACGCCGGCGCCCAGCGCCACGACTTCACCGGCCACTTCGAGCCCGGGAATCGGATCCATGCCTGGCTTCTTCGGGTATTTGCCGGCACGTTGTAAGGCATCCGGACGGTTTACGCCGGCTGCGTGTACGCGGATCAATACTTGGCCTTCAGCGGCGACTGGCAGTGGCACGCGTTTTGATTGCAGGACTTCCGGGCCACCGGGTTCGGTGATTTGGATTTGGGTCATTTCGTTAGGCAAAGACATGCTAATTCCTCTCGGTAAACGGATATGTAGATGGGAGGTCAGTACGCTGCAAAGATTCCAGTCAATCACAACCTCCCTGTGGGAGCGGGCTTGCTCGCGAAGGCGTCGGGACAGTCGATGCAGTGGTGCCAGACACACCGCTTTCGCGAGCAAGCCCGCTCCCACATTGTTTTGTGCGTGTCCATAAGTTCATGGCTAGCTCAAGGATGAGCGCCACCGCAATCGCGCCAGCAGCAATCACAAACAGCAACGCGTGATGGCCGCCCGTGGCATTGAACAGCGCCGAATAGGCAAACCCGGCCAACGCCTGAAACGTGGCAAACGACACTGTGGCGCGGCTCCAGGCGATTTGCTGGCGATGATGATTCGGCACCAGTTCATGCACCCGAGCCAGGGCCAGCGGCACAATGCCCGGGGGGAATGAACCAAGAATCACCGCGAGCAGCGCCAGTGCCAGAAAGGAATGCGAAACCGCCAGCAGCCCCAGCGTGATCGCCTGCACGACGAGCACCAGCCGAATACTTTTACGTGCGCCGAATCGATCCGCCAGAAAGCCATAACTCACCGGCCCGACAATCGCGCCCACGCCATACATCACCCACACCAACGCGCCGACATGCGCCCCGGCACCGAGTCCACGCGCCACGTAATCCACCAGAAAAACCATCGCCGGCACCAGACCCGCCGCCATGAAGGCGTATTGAGCGAACAGCAGATAAACGCCGGGCGGAGTCGCTTGAGTCGCCGCGATATCATGTGAGGCGGTCGGCTGCGGCAGATCCGCAGGCCAGCCGAACCAGCTCAGCGCCGTCAGTACCAGCGATAAAGTGCCGAGCCCCAGCCAAGTCGCCTGCAGACCCAAACTCAACAGCGGCGGCACAATCGTCCCCGAGCCAGCGATGCCCAAACCGATCCCCAGAAAAATCGCGCCACTGGCCAGCCCTTTGCGCGCCGCCGGCACATGTGGCAGCACGGTCGCAGCCACCAGCACCATGATCGCGCCACCGGCAATCCCCGACAGCAGCCTCCAGCCGAAAAACCAGCTCACTGACAGCGGATAGGCACAGGCGAAAAATGCCGCTGTCACCGCGAACATCATCAGGCGCAGCGCATTTTTGTTGCCAAGTTGCCGCGCCACAGGACGGCCGAGCAGGGCACCGATCAAATAGCCGACAAGGTTGGCGGCGCCGAGGTACACGACGTCGTTGGCAGAAAACCATTGCGCTTGAATCAGCGCAGGAATCAGTGGTGTGTAAGCAAAGCGCGCCAGGCCGATGCTGACCAGGCTGGCGCAGAGTCCGGCGAAGATCGGCAGCCAGAGGCCGGTGGACGATGAAGTACGCATGAGAGCGATCTCGAGGAAGGTATATGGCGCTGAGGATATCGGCTATCGTTGCTGCATTCGCGCAGCGATTAAGCGGCGCACTGATGCAAATTTGCATCATCAGGAGACAGCATGAATTGGGATGATGCGCGGGTGTTTCTCGCGGTTTTTCGCGAGTCGACGTTACGCGGCGCAGCGCGGGTGCTGGGAGTTGATCAAGCGACAGTAGGGCGACGCATCACTGCGCTGGAAAAGTCCCTGAGTGCGACGTTGTTCCTGCGCACCTCCGACGGTTACGCGTTGACGGCGGTGGGTGAGGCCGCGCTGAAGAACGTGGAGAAAATGGAACATTCGGCGCTGGAACTTGAGCGACAGATTCAGGGGCTCGACGACCGCCTGACCGGCAATGTGCGCGTCAGCACTACCGATTCGCTGGCCATCGACTTTCTGATTCCGGCCATTGCCCGCCTGCACGAGCTGCACCCGGACGTACGCGTGCAACTGGACGCGTCCACGCAGATTCTCAGCCTGGCCAAGCGCGAGGCGGACATCGCCGTGCGCAATACGCGGCCGGACAATCCGGATCTGATCGCCCGGCGGATTGCCCGCTGGCCGGTGGGTTTGTTCGCTTCGCAAGCGTACGTCGATGCCAAGGGCATTCCGCAACCGGGCTCGGCGTTCGAGGGGCATGATCTGGTGGTCTATCAGCCGTATTTGCAGGGCAACAAAGACCTGACGCTGGTCTCTGAACCGATGACTCGCGGGCGGATTGTTGCCGGCCTCGGCTCTAGCCTGTTGGTGCGCCGGGCAATGGCGGCCGGTCTCGGTGTAGGAGAAATTCCCGTGTACATGGGCGAGCGCGATGGTCTGGTCAGGCTCTGGCCCGAACGTACTCGACCGTTACCGTACGACGTGTGGCTGGTGACCCACGCGGATCTGCGCCATACCGCGCGGGTGAGGGCGGTGATCGAGCAGATTGTCGGTGTGTTTGCAGCTGAGAATGACTAGATGCAAGGGCTACGTCTTCTGACGAAACGGCCTACAAAACAGGCAGAATCGGCTGGCTTGTCAGCCGACTGGGCGAGTTCTATCGTTACGACAGCTCGGTGAGAGGCCAAAGGCTCGCACTGATGTGGAGTACCAGGGACGGTATCGGTAGACCCAGGAAGGTGTCGAATTGAAAACTACGGAACTCAGTCAAAACTTAATTAGTGACCTGTCGAGACAAGGTCGGAATACCCAAACCATGAGTGCAATCAGTCGCGAAGAATTCAATGCAAAGATAGAAACCATAGAAGCCAGAATGGATGCTCGGCTTGAGGGTGTGTCGGCGAGATTCGATGCCTTTCTTTCGGCCCAGGCCGAGCGGGACAATACTCGATTGGAGCGGGATCAGACTCAAGCAGAGCGCGATAAACGCTATGATTTGATGTGGGCCGGAGTGCAAAAAATCGCCGAAGAGTCGAAAGAAGCCATCAAACAGGCCTCGACTGTGAAGGCTAATTACTGGGCAGCGACTGCCGTACATTTTTTCGGAGTGATCACCATCGTCGTGGCCGCGCACTTCGCCAATCAAGCCGCCGTGCTGACTACCCTGCAGACTACGCTCGCAGCAATTCAACTTGGCAAAGACATCAGCGTGCAAAAGCCGGCCTCGTTGCAAATACCGGCACCACCCCAATAAAAAACGGCCTTCAAAAGAAGGCCGTTTCTGTTGGCGTTGAAATACTGCTTATGGCATCTGCGGCAATTCCTGCGGGCGCAAGTCAAACACCAGCACCTCGGCGTCTACGCCATTGCTCAAGGTCAGTGCCTGTTCGTCACGAACCCGCACGCCATCGCCTTCCTGCAATTGCACGCCATTGAGTTCAACGCTGCCCCGTGCCACATGCACGTAAGCATAACGGTCAGCGGCCAGTTTCAGTTTGGCGCTTTCCTTGCCATCGAACAGGCCGGCATACACTCGCGCATCCTGGCGTACTTTCAGCGATCCATCTTTGCCGTCCGGCGAGATGATCAATTGCAGGCGACCGCGTTTTTTCTCGGCGCTGAAGTGCTCCTGCTGATAACGCGGTTTGGCGCCACTGACTTCCGGCACTATCCAGATTTGCAGGAAGTGCACAGGCTTGGTCGCCGAGTGGTTGAACTCGCTGTGCGCCACGCCGCTGCCGGCGCTCATGAGTTGCACATCGCCGGGGTGGATGACCGAACCGGTGCCCAAGGTGTCTTTGTGTTCCAGCGCGCCTTCCAGCACGTAGGAAAAGATCTCCATGTCTCGGTGCGGGTGTTGGCCGAAACCCTTACCGGCAGCAACGCGGTCATCGTTGATCACCAGCAGGTCAGAGAAACCCTGTTCACGCGGGTCGCGGTAGCTGGCGAAGGAAAAGGTGTGGAACGACTTCAACCAGCCATGATTGGCGAGGCCACGATCGGAGGCTTTGCGAAGAGTCAGCATGATGAAATCTCCTTACGGGACGTTAATTCGTCCGAGTGAGAAGAAGGTTACTGGTAATTGCCGAGTGCAATAAGTAGATGAAAATTGAAAGACTGTCCTGATCAGGTTGACAGTTTTGCGCGGTGGTTCACGCATTTTTTCCGACGTCTGCGCTGCAGTTGGCCATAATGCCTCGCGTATCCGGTGCGTCTTTCTTTCTTTGAACTCAGTGAAAACTTCCATGAAAACCGTGGCAATGGTGCTGTTCCCCGACTTTCTTCTGCTGGACATGGCCGGGCCGCTGGAAGTTTTTTCGGTCGCCAACCGCTTTTTGAAGGCTGAAGCACATTACCAATTGACCACTCTGGGTACCGAGCCGGGCCCCCTGCGTGCTTCAAATGGCGTGTTGGTACATGCCGACCGCCATATTGAGCAGACAGACGAGTACTACGACTTACTGTTGGTGCCGGGCGGCCCCGGTGCCTACAACGACAAGTCTCCGCCGTTGCTCAATTGGTTGAAGGGCGCGGTCAGTCGGGCCGAGCGTTACGGGTCAATCTGTACCGGTGCATTTGTGCTGGGACACGCCGGGTTGCTCGACGGCTATCGCGTCACCACCCACTGGAATTACACCGAACGTCTGATCAAGGGATTTCCAAAGGCAGACGTCGCGACCGATCAGATTTTCGTCGAGGATCGCAACCTGATCACTTCGGGCGGGGTCACCGCGGGCATCGATCTGGCGTTGGCCGTAGTCGCTCAAGACCATGGCAAGACGCTCGCGCAGAATGTCGCCAAAGTGTTGCTGGTCGTCATGAAACGCCAAGGTGGTCAGGCGCAGTTCAGCCCGTTGATGGCAGCGGTTGCGCCGCAGGAAACGCCGATTACCCGCGTGCAGAATTACGTCCTTGAACACCTCGACGAGGCTTTCACCATCGAGCGCATGGCAGGACTGGCGAACATGAGTGCGCGGCATTTTGCGCGCCTGTTCAGCCGTGACGTCGACATGACGCCGATGGAGTTTCTGCAAAGTGCGCGCATCGATTGCGCCCGTAATTTGCTTGAAACCAGCGACTTGCCGCTGAAAACCGTGGCTTACAAAAGTGGTTTCGGCAGCGTCCGCCATATGCGTTTTCTGTTTGCAGAAAAGCTCGGTCTGACCCCTGCGCAGTACCGCGAACAGTTCAGCTAGAGCGGTTCTGTCCGTTTCGCGCACTCGGAAGTCCGTGTTGCGCCCCGCGTGGCAGTTGTACCGTCACTTGAGGCTGCCAAGATGATGGCATGAACAGCCCCATCGATTTGACCTCGGCGTCAGTGCTGCATTTTGGCCCTTACGCGTTTCACTTGCGCCAGCGGCTGATCCTGGAAGGGGATCGGCAATTGCGCATGGGCGGGCGCGCGCTGGACATTCTGCAGGTGCTGGTCGAGCGTGCCGGTCGAGTGGTCAAGAAGGAGCACTTGATTGCGCTGGTCTGGCCGACGTCGGTGGTCGAAGAGATCAACTTGCGCGTGCACATTGCCGCGCTGCGCCGAGCGCTGGGTGACGGTGAAAATGGCCAGCGCTACATCGTCAACGTGCCGCAATGCGGTTACAGCTTCGTCGCCCCGGTGCAGGGCGACAATACCGCGCAAGTGGTGTTCGAAACCCTGCAAGCGCCCCAGCACAATCTGCCGGCACGACTGACGCCGGTGACCGGCCGCGATTCGTTAGTCGGTTCGATGGTGCGCCAACTGCCGTTGTGCCGGTTGATGAGCGTGACGGGCCCGGCCGGGGTCGGGAAGTCCACGGTGGCGTTGCGCGCGGCCGAGTTGTTGTTGCAGCACTTTCGCGATGGCGTGTGGCGGGTGGATCTGGCGCTTGTCGACGATGGCACGGCGCTGTTTGATCACGTTTTGCAAACGCTAAATACCGATCTCGCCACGTTGGCCAGTCGTCATACGCTGTTGCTGCTCGACAACTGCGAGCATCTGCGCGACGCCTGCAGGTTTCTGGTGGAGAAGCTGTTGAATGCGGCACCGCGCTTGTCGATCCTCGTGACCAGCCGCGAAGCGCTGCAAGCCGATCTGGAAACCGTGCAGCACCTGCCACCGCTGAGCCTTCCCCCGTCGAGCGCGCTGGGCAGTGTCGAAGAAACCATGGGTTATTCGGCGGTGCAGCTGTTTGTCAGCCGCGCCCGCGCACGTCAGCAGGGGTTTTGCCTGCGGCTGCAGGATCTGGAAGTCGTGCGCGATATCTGTCGACGCCTCGACGGTTTGCCGTTGGCGATAGAACTGGCGGCAGCGCAAATTGATGCGCTGGCGCTGGTGGGATTGCAGGCGCAGTTAGGCAATTGTCTGCAGTTGCAGGGCCGGCGTACTGCTGAGCCAAGGCATCAGACCCTGCAAGCCGCGCTGGACTGGAGCTATCAGCGCTTGAGCGAACAACAGCAGCGGGTGCTGCAACGTTTGTCGGTGTTCAAAGTGGCTTTTACGCTTGAGGCGGCGCTGGCGGTGATCGCCGAGGCACACGGGCAGTTGATCATTGATCAACTGGTGCAGAAGTCGTTACTGACGGTAAAGCGCGGGGAGGGGGCGTTGCACTATCGAATGCTCAACACCACTCGGTTGTACGCGCGGGCAAAACTCATCAGCGGTGATTTTGAACATCGCCATCTACATTTTCTGCGGCGGTCATCCCGGGTTTCAGGCTTGCGTTTGATTGCGCAACTTGTCGAGTAGCTGGCGCACTTTGCGCAAGTCCGGGGTGGCGTAGCCTTCGGTAAAGCGCTGATGGATCGGGGTCAGCAGATCAAAGGCTTCGTGGTAGCGCGATTGTTGCTGCCAGAGCTGGGCCAGTGACGTGGCGCTGCGTAGCTCCCAGGCTAGTGCGCCTTGGGATTGGGCGATGGACAGGGCCTGGAGCAAGAGATGTTCTGCTTCTTGGGATTTTGTGGTGATCGGACTAATGCCTTCGCGAGCAAGCCTGCTCCCACAGGGATCTATGCCTGACACAAATCCAATGTGGGAGCGGGCTTGCTCGCGAAGAGGCCAGTCCAGACACCGCAAATCTTCAGCCAAAAGCTGCTCCGCCCGAGCCCGCAATATCTCCGCCGTGCTCCAACCCGCCGCACCACTGCGCGCCCGCTCCAGCAACGCGTCATCCACAAAACCACTGTCCAGCGTCACCATGATTTCCCGGATCAACCCGCCACCATCCGCCCGTATAACCGTCGGTGTGTCAGCATCAATCACCTGCGCGTAATGCCGCCCCCACGTATGAAACAGCAGCACCGAATGCTTCTGCGATTGCTCCAGCAGCAGACGCAACAAGGCCCGCGCGTTCTGCTCATCACCGTTGTAATGCGCGATCAGACAAGTGGCCAGCGCCAGGGTGTAGCAAATCGAGGTGCCGTGATTGATCTGCACCGCGATGTCCAGCGCCTGCCGCGCCGTATTCCACGCCTGTTCGGGAAAACCCTGCAACCACAACACGCGGGCGAGTACGGTCAGCGAAGCGACGCTCTGGTCGTATTGCACGCCGAAACCGTGGGTAAAGCGATTGAGGTGACCGCTCTGCGCCATGCGCTGAATCACTTGTTCGGCGTGGATGCGCGCCTGCGTCTGGTCGCCGGCGTAGTGCAGCGCCAGCACGCGCAAACGGTGAGTACTTAATGTCAAAAGCGGATCGCCGTGCAGGCCGAGGCGATCGAATTGTTCGCTCTGCTCAAGGGCCATTTGGTAATGCCCACAACTGAGATTGACCGCCATGTGCCCCGACACCGCCCGCAGTTGCCCGGCGACATCGCCATGCTGATGGGCCAGCGCAGTGGCACTGGCGAAAGCCTCAATGGTTTCCGGGGTGCCGCCCCAAGTGTGATAACAGGCGCTGCCGAGTGCGAGATTCAAGGCGATTTGCAGACGCGGACACGGCGTCTCTGCATCCTCGAGCAGGGACAGCGCCTGACGCACGTAACCGCCGTATTCCTTGAGCAGCGACAGTTCCTGCCATAACGGCGCGGAAGCGGCGGCCAATCGAATCGCCAGCTCATCCGGGCCGTCACCGTTCAGGCTCCAGTCCAGCGCCGCGCGCAAATCTTCCAGACCTCGGGCATAGCGCTCGATCCACAGCGTGGTCGGCGTGTGTTCCCAAGCGCTCTGCGCCTGATGCATCAGCGCCAGACAGCGCTCCGCGTGGCGCTTGCGGGTCTGTCCAAGCTCGCCCGACATATAGAGTTTTTCCAGGGCATAACGGCGGGTGGTGTCGAGCAAACGGTAGAACACCTCTTCATCGCCGACTTCAACGTTCAGCAGTGATTTGGCGACCAGTTGCGTGATCGAGCCAAACACTTCACCGGGCGTGAGGTGCTGGCCACCAATGACTGCCGCAGCGGACTCTAGCGTGAAGCCGCCGCGAAACACCCCCAGCCGGCGCAAGCAGGTTTGCTCACAAGCGGTGAGCAAATTGAAACTCCAGTCCAGCGTGGCCCGCAGTGTGATGTGACGATCCTGATTGTCCGGCGCCACGGGCGGCAAACGCCCCTGCAACTGCTTCGACAAACCGCTCAATCCCAATTCGCCGATCTGCGCTGCCGCCAACTCCAGCGCCAGCGGAATACCGTCGAGGCGTCGGCAGATTTCAATCGCCAGCGGCAGTTCGGCGTCGCTGATTTCAAAGTTTTCACAAGCGGCCATGGCCCGTTCGACGAACAGTTGCAGCGCGGCAAAACTCAGCGCCTGCGCGCGGTCGAGGACGATGTCCGGCGGGCAGTCGAGGGATTCCAGCCGCTGCACATACTCGCCCTCGGCGCGCAGGCTTTCGCGACTGGTCGCCAGAATGTGCACCTGCGGCGCGCCGCGCAAAATGCTCTCGCTGAGCAGGGCGACGGCGTCGATCAAGTGCTCGCAATTGTCGATCACCAGCAGCATCTGCCGATCGCGCAGGGCGTTGATCAGACTGGTCTGCGGATCGTGATCGTTGAGCAACGTGTCGAGAAGGGCAGCCAGGTGCGAGTAGATCATTCGCGGGTCGGACAGCGGTGCCAGATCGAGCAAGCGAATGCCGTCGCGATAATGCCCGATCAATTGCTCGGCAACGCGCAGGGCAACTGTGGTTTTGCCGATTCCGCCGGGGCCGACCAAGGTGATGCAGCGCTGACGCGGCAATTGCGTCATCAGGCTGTCAACCAGCATTTGGCGGCCGATCATCCGCGTGCGCCGCAGCGGCAGGTTATGTCGCCCAACGTGCGTGCCAGCGGGTTGTTGATCGATGTTCTGTTGCAGAATCGGTGCGACAAAGCTGTAACCCCGCTGCGCCACGGTGACGATGTAGCGCTGACCGGCCTGACCATCGCCGAGTGCTTTGCGCAAGGCGGCCATGTGCACGCGCAAATTGATGTCTTCGACAACGCTGTCCGGCCACACTCCGGCCATCAACGCCTGCTTGCTCACCACTTCGCCGGCGTGCGCCAGCAAAATCAGGAGAATGTCCATGGCCCGGCGACCCAGACGCAACGGTTGCTCACCCTCAAGCACCAGCCGTCGTGCCGGGTAAATCCGATAAGGGCCGAAGCCGATTGCCTGATTTGACTGAAGACTCAACCAATCACTCCTGCGGTGCTGCAGCGGACAGGACGAAACAGCACTGGGCGAGCGCGCAGGGCGTCTGTTTCGCGGTGTCCGGGCATAATCCTCAGGTTTGAGCATCGGTGCAACGGCTGGTGTGAGTGGTGGGTTCAAAACAAGTCTGGCGTGGAATCGGTTTTACCCTGTGGCGAGGGAGCTTGCTCCCGTTGGGGCGCGAAGCGGCCCCTTTTTTGATCAGCAAACATTGGGACTGCTGCGCACTCCAGCGGGAGCAAGCTCCCTCGCCACAAGGCTCTTTGGTTCACGCATGACCTGGCAGCGCCAGGCGAACGGGTTGATCCCTTCGCTGCGAGTAAAAATATGGCAGAAATGCGCCTGATCGCAGAAACCGCATTCCAGGCTGATTTGCGTCAGGCTCAGGTCGGTGTGCTGGATCAACAGTTTGGCGCGGGCGAGGCGTTGGCTGCGTATCCAGTCTTGTGGCGACACGCCGGTGCTGCACTTGAAGGCTCGCGAAAAATGACTGCGCGACAACGAGCACGCCTGCGCCAGTTCGGTGACTTCCAGACTTTCGCCGAGACGGTCGAGGATCAGTTGCTTGACCCGCCGCACCCGTTGCGGGCTGAGGCCACCGGTGCGTGGCACGACGGGTTCGCAGGCAGGGGCGAGGGCGACGGTTTGCAGAGAATGAGCCATGGCCAGGATCCGTGTCGGTGGGGAACGCACATTCGGCGCTTTCCCTCAGGTCAAAAAACAACGCTGCGCAGGCCACCGATTGTTGTGCGCGGGCTGACGGCTGACGAGTTAATCGTTGTTAATTCGCTTAACAGACCCGCGCTGGATGGGCTGTTGATCGAGTAAAGTGCGTAGCACTTGCGTCTGGCTGGCCATACAAGGAAATCGAGCCCATGAACCGTAACGATCTGCGCCGCGTCGACATGAACCTGCTGGTGATATTCGAAGCACTGATGTTCGAAAAGAACCTGACCCGCGTGGCCGAAAAACTGTTCATGGGCCAACCCGCCGTCAGCGCCGCGTTAGGCCGTTTGCGCGATCTGTTCGATGATCCGTTGCTGCTGCGCAACGGTCGCGCCATGGAGCCGACGGCGCGCGCGCTCGATATTCTCAAAGAGCTGCAACCGGCCATGGACGTGATCTCCGGCGCTGTCAGCCGCGCCAAGGAATTCGAGCCAGCAAGCAGTTGCGATGTGTTCCGGATCGGCTTGTCGGACGACGCGGAATTTGGCCTGTTCCCGCCATTGTTGCGTCAGCTTCAGGAAGAGGCACCGGGCATCGTCGTCGTAGTGCGCCGCGCCAACTACCTGCTGATGCCGGCGCTGCTGGCGTCCGGCGAGATCTCCGTCGGTGTCAGTTACACCACCGACCTGCCGGCCAACGCCAAACGCAAAAAACTCCGCCACATCCCCTGCAAAGTCCTGCGCGGCGACGACCGCCCAGGCCCGCTGACGCTCGACGAATACTGCGCACGCCCGCACGCGATGGTCTCGTTCTCCGGCGACTTGAGCGGCAACATCGACCTCGACCTGGCCAAACTCGGCCGCAGCCGCCGCGTCGTGCTCGGCGTGCCACAGTTCAGTGGTTTGCGCGCCTTGCTGGCGGGTACTGAAATGATCGCCACCGTGCCGGATTATGCGGCGTGTGCATTGGTTGAAGGCTGTGCGTTGCGTGCCGAAGACCCGCCGTTTCCGATTGATGCGGCGCAGTTGTCGATGGCGTGGAGCGGGGTGCATGACAACGATCCGGCGGAGAAGTGGTTGCGGTCGCGGATCAGTCAGTTCATGGCGGCGCCGCTGGATATCCCAACGGTCTGACTCCTTTCGCCGATCTCACAAACAACAAAAATCCCCTGTGGGAGCGTGCTTGCTCGCGAAAGCGGTGTGTCATTCAAAGTATTTTTCGACTGGCCCGACGCCTTCGCGAGCAAGCGCGCTCTCACATTGGTGCTGTGTGATGCTTGAGTTTTTGGTGACTTAAACACCGCTGTTTAAGCAACACCAGCAGACACTCTTTCAGGCTACACAACCTTGCGCCTTTGCCTACAGCTAAGACAGAATCCGCCGGCTTGTGCGCTCTGGAGCCGGGTTCTATTGTGGGTCGGTCACTGACACCAGTGATCGGGTCTCGCAGCCCGCATATCTCTAGACGCACAACATCTTCCATCGGCGAACACGCATCTGTTCGTTTTTGTCATGGCGGCTGTACGTGGGAGACCTTCGGGTCTGCCGGTTCTAGAGTCCCGGTCTGCGACCCGCGTATAGCTGCCACCTTAATTCGTCTCGCAGCGAATCGTGGCAGCTCCATCGACTCTAGGAGCAACACCCATGTTCAAAGTCACCCCCAACCCACCAGACATCGACCCCACATCCCCCTACGCATCCATCGATTCCAGAAAACTCCACGACGCCGCCGACCGCGCCCTCGACCACTACCTTTGCCCACCCGGTTCCACG
>NZ_CACSJY010000073.1:0-22226 GCF_902706155.1 Pseudomonas sp. 18058 | reverse complement strand
ACCACAGCCTTACCCAGCCCCGCCAACTTCTCCGGTTTGAAACCCGGAATCAGCGTCGCCAACGGCAGATTCGCCGTTTTCACCGTCGCATTGCCCACCGCCAGACTGTACGGCCCCTCGCCCCGCGCAAGGAAAATCACCTGGGTCGCGCGCACTGCATATTTCAGGCTCGGCGCCTGCTCACCCAAACCACCGCCGCGCTCATCCACCGTCAACTTCAACTGCTGCACGGTTTGCCCGTAGAGCTGCAATTCATTCTGCACCACATCCTGGCCATTCTGCGTCAGGCGATACAGCAAACCGTTGCTCAGTTCCTGCCACGGCAAGCTGCTTTCGCGGCGCCCGGCCAGTGTCACCGGCGCCAGACTGTTCGGTTGTTTCAGCTCGACCTGCACGCGCTCGACGTTCAGCCCCATGGGCAACTGCCAGCTGTACTCGCCAGCCTTGGTGCTGCTGCCAGACAACGCTTGCGACCAGACCAACGGCAGCGGAACGTTGCGCGGATCGCTGCTTTTCAACTGTGCCGAGGCGATGGTCGGCGCCGAACTCGGCGAATCCCACAACAGGCGCAAATAGCGCGCGGATTGCCCCGGCAGCGTCACTTCATGCTGCTCGATGCGCTCATCGGAAAACGTCAGGCGCGCGACCTGGCCCTCGCCCCACGGCTGCCAATGCTGCAAGTCATCACTGGCTTCGATGCTGAAACGCTGAAAGCCATCGCGCTCGCTGGTCCAGTCGAGGATCAACTGCTGCAACGGCGCCTTGATCGCGCTGGCATCGAGCAGCCAACCGCGCAGCACTTCCTCGCCCGCCTCCAGCTGACTCGACGGCTGCACTTCGACCAGCGTGCCGTTGGTGGTCGACTGCACGCGCACGTTCGGCACGTGTTCATTCGAATCGGCGGCGTTGTACAACGGGAACCACTTCACCTCGTGCAACTGTCCATCGTCGCGGGTCTGTGCCGATTCGCGCGCCAAGGCGTACGCCTGCGCTTCGCCGGCGGAGTTGAACACGCGCAGGTCACTGAGATCGGTCTGGCGCGCCTGCAATTGCACATTCAGCGGCAGTTCGAGGCGATACCACGGCCCGTCGCCGCTGACCGACAGCGGCACTTGCGTGGCGAAGTCCGCCGGTTTTTCCTGGGCGCCGGCAGCCATCACCACGCCCAACGCCAACCAACCCAGATTCAGCATGCGACTCAAGATGAAACTCCTTCGGTGTCCGGGGCCGGTTTGTCCGCCGCCGGGTCAGCATCGACGCGTTTGGGCGGCAGCGGCGCGAAATAGCCGACCACCAGCAGCAACACGCCCACGCCGATAAACGAGACGATCCGGGCGAGGCCGCCACGGTTGCTCAATTCGACAAAAATCAGTTTGGCCACGACCAGCGCAATCAGCGCCGCGCCGATCAGCCACACTTCGCGACGATGACGCAGATGCCCGCCGATCATCAGCCCCAGCGCCATCAGCGTCCAGACGATGGACAAGCCTGCCTGCACCAGCATCGAAGCGAGCAGCGTATCCAGCTCAAACGGAATCCCCGCCCAATGGTGCGCGGCGCGGGTGACCAACGCAGTGCAGAAGGCGAACAACGAAGCCCCGGCGATCAATTGCGTCGCGTATTCGGCGTAGTCCTGACGAATCGACAGCTGCGAAAGCGCACTGCGCGACCAGACATAAACGCCGAACAGCGCGAACAGCAAACCCAACTCCAACGGGTTGAGCAGCGGCACGTACGGCAACGGATCGGCATTGCCATCGCTGACGCCATTCGCCAGCCAGAACCACGCGAGCATCAGCACCGCCAACGGCGCAGCGGCGTACAAGCGGTACTCGCGGGCAAACGCTGCGACCGGCCACGGCCAATTGCGCGGTGCCGCCGCCATCAACAGATACAGGCTTGGCAGAATCGCCCAGCCCAACCAGCGCCAGGCGTTGTATTGCTCGGCCAACAACAGCAGGCCGTAGCGCAATTCCAGCGCCAGCACGCCGATCAATAGCCAGCAGCCGAGCACATGCGCGGTGCTCAAAGCGCGCGCCGGCAACATCGGCGCCAAGCGGCGCAGACTGAAGAAATGCACGGCGAACACCGCTGCCCACGCCAGCCAACCGAAATCGGCCGCCGGGTGATAACGCGAATGCCAGGCAGCGAGCAACACCAGCCCCGCCGCCGGAATCAGCAAGGTGCAAAGCAAACCCAGCGCCGGCCATTTCAGGCGCAGCGACAACACCGTCCACAACGCCACGCTCACCGCTGCAATCAACAGCAGCAATGTGCCTTGCAGATTCGGCGTAGCAAAACGCAGCACTTCACTGACCCACGCCAGCGCCCACCAACCCGCGCCCCACACCAGCAAAACTTCGGACAAACGCTGCAAACTCAACGCATCGAACGCCGAAGCGTGATTGCCCAGTTGCAGGCGCCACGCACCGATCATCGCGGCCAGCCCCAGCACCAGCGGCGTCCAGAATCCGCCGTGGGCCAGCGGTTTCAGGCCTTCGCTGGACAGCGGCCCGAGCAGTTCGGGGCCAGCGAACAGAAACGCCGCGCCACCGATCACTTGCAACAGCAGTCCAAAAACAAAACTCACGCGCTGCTTGAGGTACAGGCTCAGCCAGATAATCAACAAACCACTCGCCGCCCACACCGCGCTCGCGGTTTGCCACGGCAGCACGAACAGCACCGCCAGATTGATCAGCACCAGACCGGCCAGCAACACCACCGACAAACCGCGCAGCAGGCGCACATCGCTGCGCACCATTTCATCACGAGCCGCCAACAGCATGCCGGCGATCAACGCCAGACCAATCAGCGAAGCACTGAGCAAACCGCTCCAACCGGCGCTGAACACCGCCGCTGAATCCTCGCCCGCGCCTTGCAGTCGCAACAGGAACAAAGCGCCGCCGAGCAACTGCACAGCAAACGCGGTGAACAGGAACGTGCGCGACTGAATCCGCAGGCCGACGAACAACGTCACCAACCCGGCCAGCGCCCAACTGATCGCCGTGCCCTGCGTGAAGAAAAACAGCGGCGCCAGCAGGTAGAGGAAGGTCAGGCCCAGACAGGCCAACACTGGCAGGCCTTGGCGCTCCCATGGCGAAGTCTGCTCCGCCGAGGCCTTGCGCAGTTGATAAAAGCTGAACAGCAAAGCGCTGCCGAGCATCAACGCGCCGAGCGGAGCACCGTCGAGCAGGCTGCTTTCGCCGACACGCAACTGACTGAGAAACGCCAACGCCGAGCCCAGTTGCAGCAGCAACGCGAACGCCCGCGCAAACGGTCGATGCTGACGCAGACCGAGCCAGAAAATCCCCGCACCTTCCACGGCCCACGCCGCCGAGGTCCAGCGCGCATCGAGCCCCAGCGGAATCGCCAGACTGGCGAAAATCACCCCGAGCGCCAGACAGGTTTCGCCCAGCAACACCGCGCGGCCACCCATCAACACCTTGGCCAGCGCCATGTAAAGCATGCCGAGTGCCAGCGCGCTGAACGCGGCGGCGAACTCCAGATGCTGCACCAACGCAAACTGCAAACCGAAACCAATGATCGGCGGGCCGAACAGCATCGTCCCGTCGACGTAATCGCCCTTGCGCGCCGACCAGTGCAGCAAGGCATCACGGTCGCCGTCCGCCGGGGCATCGGGCATGTCGAGCAATTTGCGTCGGGCAAACAACAGGCCGATGCCGAGGTACATCAGGAAGAACAGAATCAGAAACGGCTCGGTGCTCCACAACAGCTCCGGCGCATACGAACGCAGGCCCCAGGCGAAACCGATACCGAAGGTGCCGACGAAGCCGATCAAGTTGAGCAGGCGCCAGGCCTTGAACCAGGCGATGGCGAGAATGCCGGCGTTGAGCAACGCGAAATAACTGAACAGCGCGACATGGTTACCGGCGCCGGTCGAGGTCAGGATCGGCGCGGCGAAACCGCCTAATGCGGCTGCGGCAGCCAGGCCCAGCGCATCCTGGGTGATCGCCAGAATCGCCGAGAACACCGTGACCGCGACCAGCAATCCAAGCGCGGCAGAAGGATCGAGCAGCGGATGCAGACGCATCGCCGCAAATACCGTCAGGTACAACACCGCGATCGCGGTGCCTTGCAGCATCAATGCGTAATTACTGTTGCGATTGCGTAGCCACCAGCCCAGCGCGAGCAAGCCCAGCGCGGCGGCTGCGACACCGGCGTAACGCAACTCGATCGGCACGACCATGCCTTCGGTGGCGTAGCGCAGCAGGAACGCCAGACCGAAAAACAGCAACACCACGCCAACGCGCAGCACGGTGTTGCCGCCGAACAGCCAATTGCGCGCAGCACTGATGCCGCGCTCGATAAGGTTCGGACCACGGGGTTCGGCGGTTTTTTGTGGTTCCGGAGTAACGGCGTCGAGATTCCAGACATCGGCGGGCAGCGGTTGGCTGGTTTCGCTGGCGACGGCGGAAATCGGTTCGAGTTCGGGGGGCAACTCCCAGACCAGTTCCGGTGCGGGGGCTTCTTCGGCGGTTTTGATGGGTTCTGCGACGGGTTCGGGAACTGGCGCGGTATTCGGTGGCGTCGCGGCACGAACCGGCGCGCCTTCCAGCAGAAACAGCCGCTGCTCGACGCCCTGTAACGCGATTTTCGCCTGTTCAAGTTGCTGCTTTTGCTCAGCCGCTTGCGAGCCAAGCCGAGCAATGCGCAGCGTCTGCCCGATCACCAGCCCCAGCAACGCGCCCAACAGCGCATCACTGAACGACTCGTCGAGCAGCCAGCCGAGCACCAGCCCGATCAACATGAACATCCATTGCATGGTCGATATCCCTAAGCGGCCCCGTGGCGGGGCGAGTCCGGCAATTGCCTCAGTCTAGGCACAAACCCCTTGTGGGAGCGGGCTTGCTCGCGAAGAGGTCGTGTCAGTCGAAATTAATGCTGACTGAACCACCGCTTTCGCGAGCAAGCCCGCTCCCACAGGGGAAGTGTGGTGACTGTAGCTTCCGGTAACCGGCGCTCAGTATATCGATGCGGCCCAACAAACGTTGGGACTTGCGTAGATTTGTTGCGGAAAATTACTCCAGTGCTTTCCAGATCTCCGTGGCGTACTCACGAATCGTCCGGTCTGACGAGAACCAGCCCATCCGCGCCGTGTTGAGCACCGCCGAACGCCACCAGTTATTGGCGTCATGCCAGTGCGCTTCAACGCGTTTCTGCGCTTCCCAATACGAGTCGAAATCGGCGCAGACCAGGAAGCGGTCGTAATCCACCAGCGAGTCGATCAACCCGGTGTAGCGCGAAGTATCGTCTGGCGAGAACACCCCACTGCGGATCGCTTGCAACACATCGTTCAAACGATGCGACGCGGCGATGTCCGGCAAAGCGCTGAACTCGTGGTTCTGTTTACGCGCCTCAACCTGCTGCGCGCTGAGACCAAAGATAAACATGTGCTCGGCCCCGATGCGCTCGCACATTTCCACGTTGGCGCCGTCCAGCGTGCCGATAGTCAGCGCGCCGTTGAGGCCGAACTTCATGTTGCTGGTGCCCGACGCCTCGAAACCGGCAGTGGAGATCTGCTCGGACAAGTCCGCCGCCGGAATAATGCTCTCCGCCAGACTGACGTTGTAGTTGGGCAGGAACACCACCTTCAACAAGCCGCGCACAGTCGGGTCGTTATTCACCACCCGCGCGATATCGTTGGTCAGCTTGATGATCAGCTTGGCCTGGTGATAACTCGCCGCCGCTTTACCGGCAAAGATTTTCACCCGTGGCACCCAGTCGACTTCCGGCTCGGCGCGAATCGCCTGATACAACGCCACGGTGTGCAGCAGGTTGAGCAACTGGCGTTTGTATTCGTGGATCCGTTTGACCTGCACGTCGAACATCGCCGCCGGATTGACGGCAATGCCCAAGCGTTCATGAATCAGATAAGCCAGCGCTTTTTTGCTGTGCAGGCGCTGTTCGGCGAAAGCTTTGCGGAACGCGGGCTTCTCGGCGAACGGTTCAAGATCGAGCAAGCGCTCTTCCGCGTTATCCAGCAGATCCGGGCCCAATGCGTCGACCAGCATCGAGGTCAGTTCCGAGTTGGCCTGATACAGCCAGCGGCGGAAAGTAATGCCGTTGGTTTTGTTGTTGATCCGCTCCGGGTAGAGCTTGTGCAGTTCGGCGAACACGGTTTTACGCATCAGCTGCGTGTGCAATCCGGATACACCGTTGACGCTGTGCGAACCGAGGAACGCGAGGTTGCCCATGCGCACGCGGCGACCGTTGTCTTCTTCGATCAGCGACACGGCGCGGAGCACGTCGAAATCGTGAATGCCTTTGGCCCGCAGCGAATCGATGTGCTGCGCGTTGATCAGGTAAATGATCTGCATGTGTCGCGGCAGCATGCGCTCCATCAACCCCACCGGCCAGGTTTCCAGGGCTTCCGGCAGCAGCGTGTGGTTGGTGTACGACAGCGTATCGACCGTCACTTGCCACGCCGCGTCCCATGCCACGTCGTAGACGTCGACCAGTTGTCGCATCAGTTCGGCGACGGCAATCGAAGGGTGGGTGTCGTTGAGCTGAATCGCCGCGTGATCGCCCAGCGTCAGCACTGAGGTGTGCATATTGCGATGGCGACGCAGCAGATCCTGCAACGAGGCGGCGACGAAGAAGTATTCCTGACGCAGGCGCAGCTCTTGCCCTGCTTCGGTGCTGTCTGCCGGGTAGAGCACGCGCGAGATACTTTCGGCGCGAGCAACCTCGGCGACGGCGCCCAAGTGGTCACCGGCGTTGAAGCGCTCCAGGTGCAAATCTTCCATGGCGCGTGCACGCCACAGGCGCAGCGTGTTGACGCTCGCCCCGCGCCAGCCCACCACCGGCGTGTCGTAGGCAATCGCGCGGACGGTTTCTGCCGGCGACCAGACTTGTTTGGATTTGCCGCTGACGTCGGTGACGGTTTCAACGCTGCCGCCAAAGCCGATGGAGTAGACGACCTCTGGCCGCTCGAACTCCCACGGGTTGCCAAAATCCAGCCAGTGCTCGGTCTGCTCCTGTTGCCAGCCGTCGACGATGGCCTGGCGGAACAAACCGTGTTCATAACGAATGCCGTAACCGTGGCCGGCGATGCCGAGGGTCGACATGCTTTCCATGAAGCACGCCGCCAGACGACCGAGGCCGCCGTTGCCGAGCGCGGCATCGGGCTCCAGCAAGCGAATGCGTTCGAGATCGACACCGAGTTCGGTCAACGCTTCACGGGCGACGTCGAGCAGGCCAAGGTTGCTCAGGCTGTCGTAGAGCAAACGGCCGATGAGGAACTCCAGCGAGAGGTAATACACCCGCTTCTGGCCTTTGCGGTAGATCTGCCGGGTGTGATCCATCCAGTGCTCGACCATGTGATCGCGCGCAGCCAAAGCGATGGCTTCGAACCAGTCATGGTCGAAGGCGTGATCAGGGTCTTTGCCCACCGCGTAGGTGAGTTTGGTCAGGACGGCATCGCGGAATGCGGCCACCTCTGCTTCGCGAACTAGTGGTTCTTGAGTCATCAATGGGACCTCGAGCGAGCGGGAATTGTCTGAGCCTAGACGGTCTGACCGACGGTGAGGGCTCTGGTTCGGCAGTATTTCCTGAGACGGTGAGATGGCCCGGCATAACCCTGGCGGCTGGGCTAATGAATGCAGGGGCCGTGCCGAATTGTCCGGCAATGTGCCTGCATCGAGAAAAAATCTGGCGAAAGGTTGTTCAAAAATCCACCAGTCCCGGTATGATCGCGCGCCCTGATGCACACACGCCTGGTAACTCCCGATGATGAAGCCCAACCTGATTGCCGCCGCCGAGATCGATCGTCTCGATACGTGGGCAAAATATTCAGCCCCGATGTGCGGTTCTTGCATATCCAGCTGCTGCACGCTGCCGGTTGAGGTGAAGATCAAGGATCTGGTGCGCATCGGTGTGGTCGACGAGTTCGAACTCGGTGACCCGCCGAAGAACATCGCCAAGCGTTTGCAGAAGGAAGGCCTGGTCGAGCGTTTCAACCAGAAGTCGGGCATCTTCACCCTGCAGCGCATGAGCAACAACGATTGCTACTACCTGGATCGTAAGAGCCGCCTGTGCACCATTTATGACAAGCGCCCGGATACCTGCCGCAATCACCCGAAGATCGGGCCACGGCCGGGGTATTGCGCGTACAAGCCGAAGGAAGTGGTGCGCGAGCAGAATTTCCGCGCGATCGAGAAGTTCTGATCTGACCTGAGATTTTCGGCGGCTGATCGGCCGCCTTCGCGAGCAAGCACGCTCCCACACTAGATCTTCAGTGAACACTCATTTTGTGTACACCAGAGATCCACTGTGGGAGCGGGCTTGCTCGCGAAGAGGCCAGCAAAAACACCACACAAATCCCGGACAAACAAAAACGCCCCCGGTCTCGCGACCGGGGGCGTTTTCATTCAGCCTGAACTAATGACTCAGTTTTTGGCTTTCTTGGCAGCGCGGGTACGCTCGCTTTCGTCCAGGATCTTCTTGCGAAGACGGATGGACTTAGGAGTTACTTCGCACAGCTCGTCTTCCTGGATGTATTCCAGAGCCTGTTCCAGAGTGAACTTCACTGGTGGAACCAGAGCGATGGTTTCGTCTTTACCCGAAGCACGCATGTTGTCGAGCTTCTTACCCTTGGTAGGGTTAACGCCCAGGTCGTTGTCTCGGCTGTTCTGACCAACGATTTGACCGTTGTAGATCTCTTGACCGTGTTCTACGAACAGCTTGCCACGAGCCTGCAGGGTTTCCAGCGAGTAGGTCAGTGCCTTACCGGTTTCAACCGAAACCAGAACGCCGTTCTGACGGCCGGACATGTGGCCCGACTTGACGGTGTCGTAACGATCGAAGATCGAGGTCAGGATGCCAGCACCGTTGGTCAGGGTCAGGAACTGGTTACGGAAACCGATCAGACCGCGAGCAGGGATGTTGTATTCCAGACGAACACGGCCCTTACCATCCGGAACCATGTTGGTCAGGTCGCCTTTACGCAGACCCATCTCTTCCATGACCTTGCCCTGCGAATCTTCAGGGATGTCGATGGTTACGTTTTCGAACGGTTCTTGTTTAACGCCGTTCACTTCACGAATGATTACTTCCGGACGGCCCAGGGCCAGCTCGAAGCCTTCGCGACGCATGGTTTCGATCAGTACCGAGAGGTGCAGCTCACCACGGCCGGAAACCTTGAACTTGTCAGCCGAGTCGCCTTCTTCAACGCGCAGTGCAACGTTGTACAGCAGCTCTTTGTCCAGACGATCCTTGATGTTACGGGAGGTCACGAACTTGCCTTCTTTACCGCAGAATGGCGAGTCGTTTACCTGGAAGGTCATCGAAACGGTTGGCTCGTCAACGGTCAGAGGCTTCATTGCCTCAACAGTCAGCGGGTCGCACAGGGTGTCGGAGATGAACAGCGATTCCATACCGCTGATGCAAACGATGTCGCCTGCTGCAGCTTCTTCAACGTCAATACGGTGCAGACCGTGGTGACCCATCAGCTTCAGGATACGACCGTTGCGACGCTTGCCGTCGGCACCGATAGCAACAACCGGGGTGTTCGGCTTGACGCGACCACGAGCGATACGGCCAACGCCGATAACACCCAGGAAGCTGTTGTAGTCCAGTGCGGAGATCTGCATCTGGAACGCGCCTTCACGGTCGACTTTAGGGGCCGGAACGTGATCGACAACCGCTTGGTACAGCGGGGTCATGTCTTCAGCCATGTCGGTGTGATCCAGACCGGCAATGCCGTTCAGGGCCGAGGCGTAAACAACCTGGAAGTCCAGTTGTTCTTCGGAAGCACCGAGGTTGTCGAACAGGTCGAAGATCTGATCCAGAACCCAGTCCGGACGCGCGCCTGGACGGTCAACCTTGTTGATGACCACGATTGGACGCAGGCCGGCTTCGAAAGCCTTCTTGGTCACGAAACGGGTTTGCGGCATAGGGCCGTCTTGAGCGTCAACCAGCAGCAGAACGGAGTCAACCATCGACATTACGCGTTCAACTTCGCCGCCGAAGTCGGCGTGGCCCGGGGTGTCCACGATGTTGATGTGGTAGCCGTTCCAGTTGATGGCGGTGTTTTTCGCCAGAATGGTAATACCGCGCTCTTTTTCCTGGTCGTTGGAGTCCATCACGCGCTCGTCGTTGAGCTCGTTGCGCTCCAGAGTGCCGGATTGACGCAGGAGTTTGTCTACCAGGGTGGTTTTACCATGGTCAACGTGGGCAATGATGGCGATGTTACGTAGATTTTCGATCACTTGTGTATCTCGATCAGAGGATTCGGTTTGCTGACAAGTCTTGGCAGCGATTAGCAGTAGTGTCCGGCATGGCCGTTACAGCTTGACGGCGGTGTCGGGGGGCCGGTGACGCAGGCCACAGGCAAACAGCCCCGGGCACTTAGCTCGGTCGATAAACGCGCACATTGGCATGCCCCTCACTGAGCAAATGGTGAGCATGCAGGCGACTCATCACGCCTTTGTCGCAATACAGCAGGTACTGGCGAGTCGGATCCAGCTCCTTGAAACGAGCGTTCACTGCGTAGAACGGCATCGTCTGTACTTCTACGCCAGCGAGTTCCAGCGGCTCATCCTCGGCGGCATCCGGGTGACGGATGTCGATCACGATCTGGCCGGCCAGTGCTTCGCTGACTTCTTCAATCTGTACGTCCTGGCCCAATTCGTCGATCACGCGATCGATCGGCACCAGTTTGGCGTTTTCGAGCGCACGCTCGAGCACCGCCATGTCGAATTCTTTCTCTTCGTGCTCAACGCGACCGCGTTTGGCGGCGGTCTTCGGGTTGACCGAAATGACCCCGCAGTATTCCGGCATGTGCCGGGCGAAATCGGCGGTGCCGATTTCATTGGCCGTGTCGATGATGTCCTGCTTGTGCGCCACGATCAGCGGGCGCAGGACAAGCTTGTCGGTCACGCAGTCGATCACCGACAGGTTCGGCAACGTCTGGCTCGACACCTGGGAGATCGCTTCGCCGGTGACCAGCGCTTCGATCTGCAGGCGGTCAGCGATGTTGGACGCCGCGCGCAACATCATACGCTTCAATACGACGCCCATATGACTGTTATCGACTTTGCCGAGAATTTCGCCGAGAACTTCTTCGAACGGAACACTGACAAATAGCACGCGTTGCGAGCTGCCGTACTTCTTCCAGATGAAATGCGCGACTTCCATAACGCCCAATTCATGGGCGCGACCGCCCAGATTGAAGAAACAGAAGTGGGTCATCAGGCCGCGACGAATGATCTGGTAGGCCGCAACGGTCGAGTCAAAGCCGCCGGACATCAATACCAGCGTCTGCTCAAGGGCGCCGAGCGGGTAACCGCCGATGCCGTTGTGCTGGCTGTGAATCACAAACAACCGTTTGTCGCGAACTTCGATACGGACTTCGATTTCCGGCGATTTCAGGTCAATCCCGGCAGCACCGCACTCACGACGCAGCTTGCTGCCGACGTATTTTTCGACGTCCATCGAGCTGAACGCGTGCTTGCCGGCACGCTTGCAACGCACTGAAAAGATCTTCCCGGCCAGCGCATCGCCGTAGTGCTCTTTGCACTTCTCGGTGATGTCGTCGAAGTCGCCCAGCGGGTACTCGTCGATCTGCAGAAAGTGCGCGATGCCCGGCATGCAGGTCAGGCGCTCACCCATCTCTTTCAAGGCTTTGGCGTCGGTAATGCGGGTTTCCAGCTCGAGATTGTCCCACACACCGTTCACCACCACGGCCGGGTCCAGGTCGCGGAGCACGGTGCGGATGTTCTTGGCCAACTGGCGGATGAATTTCGTCCGGACAGGTCGGCTTTTGATGGTGATCTCGGGGAAGACTTTTACGATTAGTTTCATGAAAACAGCGCGCGAACGGCCAGCCGAAAAAGGGGGGCGCGGATTATAGCGGAAATTGCTCAAGGTTTAACCAGTTAATGTGCAGAAGGTTTTGTCTGCACCAAAACGGGTCATTTTCGATTGGGGACGCTACATTAGGGGGCGAGATTTGCAGCATTAAGACGCTTTGCACCTTAATAAGCGTGAATTTGGGGCAAAAAACCCATGCTGGGGCACTGGCATGCAATTTGCTCCCTTGTGAGGCAGGTTGCCTTGGCAGAGTATTCGCGCCGGCATCACCCACATTTAAGGGCATCCACTACCAAGCCCGAAGCCACCCGGAGGACATATGTCGAAGACGGTTCAACTCATCAAAGATCATGACGTCAAGTGGATTGATCTGCGCTTCACGGACACCAAAGGTACTCAGCACCACGTGACCATGCCGGCTCGCGATGCTTTGGACGACGACTTCTTCGAAGTCGGCAAAATGTTCGACGGTTCCTCCATCGCTGGCTGGAAAGGCATCGAAGCCTCCGACATGATCCTGATGCCGGTTGACGAAACTGCCGTTCTCGACCCGTTCACCGAAGACGCCACCCTGATCCTGGTGTGCGACATCATCGAACCTTCGAGCATGCAAGGCTACGACCGCGACCCACGTGCGATCGCCAAGCGCGCCGAAGAACACCTGAAAGCCACCGGTATCGGTGACACCGTATTCGCCGGTCCAGAGCCAGAATTCTTCATCTTTGACTCGGTGAAATTCAAGTCGGACATTTCCGGCTCGATGTTCAAGATCTACTCCGAGCAAGGTTCGTGGATGTCCGACCAGGACATCGAAGGCGGCAACAAGGGTCACCGTCCAGGCGTCAAAGGCGGCTACTTCCCGGTTCCACCGTTCGACCACGACCACGAAATCCGTACCTCCATGTGCAACGCACTGGAAGAAATGGGCCTGACCGTTGAAGTTCACCACCACGAAGTGGCGACTGCCGGCCAGAACGAAATCGGCGTCAAGTTCAACACCCTGGTGAAGAAAGCCGACGAAACCCAAACCCTGAAGTACGTTGTACACAACGTTGCTGACGCTTACGGCCGCACCGCGACCTTCATGCCGAAGCCACTGTACGGCGACAACGGTTCGGGCATGCACGTACACATGTCGATCTGGAAAGACGGCAAGAACACCTTCGCAGGTGAAGGCTATGCCGGCCTGTCCGATACCGCTCTGTACTTCATCGGCGGCATTATCAAACACGGTAAGGCCCTGAACGGCTTCACCAACCCGGCGACCAACTCGTACAAGCGTCTGGTACCAGGCTTCGAAGCTCCGGTCATGCTGGCCTACTCGGCTCGCAACCGTTCCGCTTCGATCCGTATTCCTTACGTGTCGAGCCCGAAAGCCCGCCGTATCGAAGCCCGCTTCCCGGATCCGGCTGCCAACCCGTACTTGGCCTTCGCCGCACTGCTGATGGCTGGTCTGGACGGTATCCAGAACAAGATCCACCCTGGCGACGCTGCTGACAAAAACCTGTACGACCTGCCGCCTGAAGAGGCGAAAGAGATCCCACAAGTTTGCGGCAGCCTGAAAGAAGCCCTGGAAGAGCTGGACAAGGGCCGCGCGTTCCTGACCAAGGGCGGCGTATTCTCCGACGACTTCATCGACGCTTACATCGCGCTGAAATCGGAAGAAGAAATCAAGGTTCGCACCTTCGTACACCCACTGGAATATGAGCTGTACTACAGCTGCTGATCCGGTAGCGCCGCGTTCCGTGGCGTGAGTGAAAGAGGCCTCCTTCGGGAGGCCTTTTTTATTGCAGATCAAAAGATCGCAGCCTTCGGCAGCTCCTACATCGATCCCTGTAGGATCTGCCGAAGGCTGCGATCTTTTGACTTTGCTTTTCAATTCCAATTGTTAACAGCTTGGGCCTCTCGCCCACCCTGACCTATGCTGCACCCCATCGCTTTCAATCCCGGTCGATTTCATGGGTCGCACCTTTCTCTACATTCTATTGTTGATCGCCCTGCCCGCCGCCGCGCAGATCTACAAGTACACCGATGCCAACGGCAACACGGTCTACAGCGATCACTCGCCGGAAGGCGTACAGGCGCAGCCCGTGGAATTGCCGCCGCTCAATCGCGTCGAGCCGCAAGCACCGAGCGCACCCCCTGCGCCCGTCAGCGACAACCGTGAACCTCAGCGCAAGGCCTACGACATCCTCGAACTCGCCGGGCTGCCCACCGAAGAAGCCCTGCGCGCGAACAACGGCACCTTCACCGTCAACGTGCTGATCAAGCCACGCCTGCAACCGCCGCATCAATTAAGGCTGGTACTCGATGACGAACCCTACGGCCAGCCAAGCAATGTGCCGATCCTGCAATTGGTCAACGTCGATCGCGGCGAACATCGTCTCGCCGTGCAAGTCATCGACGGCCAGACGATCATTCAACAGAGCCCGCCAGTCGTCCTCAGCGTACAGCGGGTGCACACGCCATGATCCGCGCATGGTTGATCGTCGCGATGGCGCTGGTGACACTGCAGGCCTCAGCCGAGGTGTTCACCTACATCGATGCGCAAGGGAATCGCGTCTACACCGATCAACCGCGCAGCAACGCCAAGCGCGTACCGATCGCGACCAGCAATCGCATGTCCGCCAATCCAACCGCTGCCGCACCGATCACCACCGCAAAAAAATCCCCGGAACAACCACCCTTCCACTACGACATGCTGCGCATTCTGGTGCCCGAACCCGATGCGACGATTCGCAGCAGCGCCGGCGAAATCATCGTCAGCGTCACCAGCGAACCCGGCCTGCAACGCGGTCACCGCTATCGTCTATTACTGGACGGCCAGGCCACCGGCGAACCCGGCCTGAGCCCTGTGTTCCCGCTGAACAACATTGATCGCGGCAGCCACAATCTCTCAGTTGAAATCCTCGACTCGGAGGGCCGTACTGTCGAGCGCACCGCCAACCAGCCGTTCCACATGTTGCGCATTTCCCTCGCGCAGAAGCGCCAGGTCAAACCCTGCGTCGCCGACGACTACGGCGTACGTCCGGAATGCCCTTTAAAAGACAAACCGCCCGAGCCGAAAAACCCCTTCCTGCGTTTCTTCTAACGCCGTCCAGCTTTGCGCACTATATTGGTGCAATAACCTGCACCGTACTCACATTCCAACCCATTTTGGTTCGAAACTACCCGCGAGAGCTGGCCCAGTGCCACGTAAACGAGCGTCAAACGCCTGTTTCAGGGGTTAAGCGCTTCTTTTCAGAGCCTTGGTTTGTTTTTTGCATTTTGCCGATACCGACGCTTGCTTGTTGCGCACGCTCCGCCCCCAAAAGAGGCTCCGATGACCATTAGCGACGCAATCCACCGTTTGCTGCTCGACAATCTGACCACCGCCACCATCCTGCTCGACGCCGAATTGCGCCTTGAGTACATGAACCCGGCGGCGGAGATGCTGCTCGCCATCAGCGGGCAGCGTAGCCATGGGCAATTCATCAGCGAGCTGTTCACAGAATCCACCGAAGCGCTGAATTCGTTGCGCCAAGCGGTAGAGCAGGCGCACCCGTTTACCAAGCGCGAAGCGATGCTCACCGCCCTCACCGGCCAGACGCTGACCGTGGATTACGCGGTGACGCCGATCCTCAGTAACGGCGCGACCATGCTCCTGCTGGAAGTGCATCCGCGTGATCGCCTGCTGCGGATCACCAAGGAAGAGGCGCAAATTTCCAAACAGGAAACCAGCAAAATGCTGGTGCGCGGCCTCGCCCACGAAATCAAGAATCCGCTGGGCGGCATCCGTGGCGCTGCGCAGTTGCTCGCCCGTGAACTGCCGGAAGAAAGCCTGCGCGATTACACCAACGTGATCATTGAAGAGGCCGATCGCCTGCGCAATCTGGTCGACCGCATGCTCGGTTCGAACAAGTTGCCGTCGCTGGCGATGTGCAACATTCACGAAGTGCTGGAACGCGTTTGCCATCTGGTCGAAGCGGAAAGTCAGGGCTGCATCACCTTGGTGCGCGATTACGACCCAAGCATTCCCGACGTGCTGATCGACCGCGAACAAATGATTCAGGCGGTATTGAACATCGTGCGCAACGCGATGCAGGCGATCAGCAGCCAGAACGAGCTGCGTCTGGGCCGCATCAGCCTGCGCACCCGCGCCATGCGCCAGTTCACCATCGGCCACGTCCGCCATCGTCTGGTGACCAAGATCGAGATCATCGACAACGGCCCGGGGATCCCCGCGGAACTTCAAGAAACCATTTTCTTTCCCATGGTCAGCGGACGCCCGGACGGTACCGGACTCGGCCTGGCCATTACCCAGAACATCATCAGCCAGCACCAGGGCCTGATCGAGTGTGACAGCCATCCAGGCCACACCACCTTCTCGATCTTTCTGCCACTGGAACAAGGAGCCACATCGACATGAGCCGTAGTGAAACCGTGTGGATCGTCGATGACGACCGTTCTATCCGTTGGGTTCTGGAAAAGGCCTTGCAGCAGGAAGGCATGACCACCCAGAGCTTCGACAGCGCCGATGGCGTGATGAGTCGGCTGGCCCGTCAGCAGCCTGACGTGATCATTTCCGACATCCGTATGCCGGGTGCCAGCGGCCTGGATCTGTTGGCGCGGATTCGCGAGCAGCACCCACGGTTGCCGGTCATCATCATGACCGCTCACTCCGATCTGGACAGCGCTGTCGCCTCGTATCAGGGCGGCGCGTTTGAGTACCTGCCGAAGCCGTTCGACGTTGATGAAGCGGTGTCGCTGGTCAAGCGCGCCAACCAACACGCGCAAGAGCAGCAAGGCCTGGAAGTCGTACCAGCACTGACCCGCACCCCGGAAATCATCGGCGAAGCGCCGGCGATGCAGGAAGTGTTTCGCGCCATCGGGCGCTTGAGCCACTCCAACATCACCGTGCTGATCAACGGCGAATCCGGCACCGGCAAAGAACTGGTCGCCCACGCCCTGCACCGCCACAGCCCGCGCGCGGCTTCGCCGTTTATTGCGCTGAACATGGCGGCGATTCCCAAGGATCTGATGGAGTCAGAGCTGTTCGGCCATGAGAAAGGCGCGTTCACCGGCGCGGCGAATTTGCGTCGCGGCCGCTTTGAACAGGCTGACGGCGGCACGCTGTTCCTCGATGAAATCGGCGACATGCCGGCGGATACGCAAACCCGTTTGCTGCGAGTTCTGGCCGATGGCGAGTTCTATCGCGTTGGCGGTCATGTGCCGGTCAAGGTCGACGTGCGCATCATCGCCGCGACGCACCAGAATCTGGAAACCTTGGTGCACGCCGGCAAATTCCGTGAGGACTTGTTCCATCGCCTCAACGTGATCCGCATCCACATCCCGCGCCTGTCGGATCGTCGCGAAGACATCCCGACCCTGGCCAAACACTTCCTAAGCCGCGCCGCGCAAGAACTGGCGGTCGAGCCGAAGCTGCTGAAAAGCGAGACCGAGGAATACCTGAAAAACCTGCCGTGGGGCGGCAACGTGCGTCAGCTGGAGAACACCTGCCGCTGGATCACGGTGATGGCGTCCGGGCGCGAAGTGCACATCAGCGACCTGCCGCCAGAACTGCTGAACCTGCCGCAGGACTCGGCGCCGGTGACCAATTGGGAGCAGGCGCTGCGTCAGTGGGCCGATCAGGCGTTGGCGCGTGGTCAGTCGAGTTTGCTCGACAGTGCGGTTCCGGCGTTTGAACGGATCATGATCGAGACCGCGTTGAAGCACACGGCCGGACGTCGCCGTGATGCGGCGGTGTTGCTGGGTTGGGGGCGTAACACCCTGACGCGTAAGATCAAGGAATTGGGGATGAAGGTTGATGGGGCGGATGAGGATGAGGGGGATGAGGGTTAACACATAATAGGCGAGCACCCGATATCCCCTGTGGGAGCGGGCTTGCTCGCGAATGCGGTGGGTCATTGAAATATAGGGTGACTGACACGACGCCTTCGCGAGCGAGCCCGCTCCCACATTTGGTTCTCCGTGCACCGCATGGATGCACGATGACCTGTGATCGGGCACTGCCAGTCTTTCGAAAGACCACCTCAAAACCTTAAAAGCTCAGCCTTCAAAAAACACGAAAGCCCCGAATCCCGGGGCTTTCGCGTTTCTGCTCAGCTTTTTTGTTTCAACAAATTAAAACCTGGCACGCGCCCTGCAATACCTCTTACAGGTGATTCGTTTCACCACCCGTTTCGGGGACCTTGGTACAGGCAGGCCGGGGATTCCCCTCTTTACACCGGGCGCAGATCGCCACGCGATGCGCCCACCCTTTTGGGATCCTTGGTACAGGCAGGCCGGGGGTTCCCTCTTTACACCGGACCGACGCGTCACGCGAAGTCCACCCCGTTTTGGGAACCCTGATACAGGCAGGTCAGGTATTCCCGCTTTTATTACTCGCGGAGATGGATCTCCAACCGCCAGCGGTCATCGACCTTGCTGCCGGCCCAGTCTCCCTGCAGCGGCCGCGCCGCCAGCACCGTCAGCAACAACCCTCCGTCACTCGCTCGCGTCCGCCAGTTCACGTCTTTGCCGTTGAGCTTGAGCTGACCTTTCTGCGCCCGGCCCTCGGCCTGAAACAGCAGGGCCACGGTGCCATCGATGATCTCACCGTGCAGCTTCGGCTCGTTGTTGAACCACACCACCAAACCGCCGTCAGTCACTTCGACTTGCTGCAGCACACTGGGATCCGGCGTGGTCAGACGGCCGATCATCAAGCCGATCATCAAGCCGACAATCGCCAGCGAACCGATCACTCGCGGGAATAGTTTCGAACGCCGGTCTGCTTGCGGCGTAGAATGCGCGTCATCTTTACCTTCGGAGCCGTGCATGTTTCACGTCATCCTTTTTCAACCAGAAATTCCGCCGAACACCGGCAACGTTATCAGGCTGTGCGCCAACAGCGGCTGCCACCTGCATTTGATCGAACCGCTGGGCTTCGAGATGGACGACAAGCGCTTGCGCCGTGCCGGTCTCGACTACCACGAATATGCCACGCTGCAACGCCATGCCGACCTCGCCAGTTGCCTGGAGAGCATCGGCAACCCTCGGGTGTATGCGTTCACCACCAAGGGCTCGCGGCCGTTTCATGATGCCGCGTTTGTCCCGGGTGATGCGTTCATCTTCGGCCCGGAAAGTCGTGGCTTGCCGCCGGAAGTGCTCGACGCCCTTGGGCCGGATCAGCGCCTGCGTCTGCCGATGCGTGAAGGCTGCCGTAGCCTGAACCTGTCCAACACCGTAGCGGTCGCCGTGTACGAAGCCTGGCGCCAGAACGACTTCAAGTAACTGCACATAACAAATGTGGGAGCGGGCTTGCTCGCGAAGACGGCGTATCAGATGACATCAATGTCGCCTGGCACTCCGCTTTCGCGAGCAAGCCCGCTCCCACATTGGACTTGCGTCAACGCTCAGAATATTACTGAACGGTTGGCGTCTCGCCGCTTTCCTGCATGCGCTGCAGTTCTTGCGCGTACAGGGCGTCGAAGTTCACCGGAGCCAGCATCAGGGCCGGGAACGAACCACGGGTGACCAGGCTGTCCAGGGTTTCGCGGGCGTACGGGAACAGGATGTTCGGGCAGAACGCACCCAGGGTGTGGCTCATCGAAGCCGCGTCGAGGTTCTTGATCAGGAAGATACCGGCCTGTTGCACTTCAGCGATGAAAGCAACTTCTTCACCGTTTTTCACGGTGACGGACAGGGTCAGCACGACTTCGTAGAAATCGCCTTCCAGCGCTTTCTGACGAGTGTTCAGATCCAGACCGACCGCCGGATCCCACTGCTGGCGGAAGATCGCCGGGCTTTTCGGGGCTTCGAAGGACAGGTCGCGTACATAGATGCGCTGCAAGGAGAATTGCGGTGCGGTTTCTTCTTCGCTGGCTGCAGTGTTCTGTTGGTCAGTCATCTCAGATCCTTTCTGATCTTGGGTCTTTTAGGGAGTGCTGTACGTGGGTGCAGCCGTTCAGGCCTTGAGCAGCGCGTCGAGTTTTCCGGCGCGCTCCAGGGCAAATAAATCATCACAACCGCCGATGTGCTTGCTGCCGATCCATATCTGCGGAACGGACGTGCGCCCCGCTTTCTGGGCCATTTCGGCGCGCACCTGCGGCTTGCCATCGACCTTGATCTCTTTGAAGGCCACGCCTTTGTTCTCGAGCAGATACTTGGCTCGGGAGCAATAAGGGCAGTAGTCGCTGGAGTAGACGATGACTTCGCTCATTTATTTCACCAGCGGCAGGTTGTCGCCTTTCCAGCTGGAGATCCCGCCGGACAGCTTGGCGGCGGTGAAGCCGGATTTCATCAGCTCGCGGGCGTGGGTGCCGGCGGTCTGGCCCAGGGCGTCGACCAGAATGATGGTCTTGGCCTTGTGCTTTTCCAGCTCGGCGGTGCGCGCAGCCAGTTTGTCCTGGGGAATGTTGATCGCGCCAACGATGTGGCCGGCAGCGAAATCCTTGGCCGGACGGATGTCCACCACCACGCCTGCGTCTTTATTGACCAGCGCAGTCAGTTCGCCGGTGCTCAGGCTTTTACCGCCGCCCTGCATCGTGTGCGCCAGCAGCAGAGCCAGCAGTACGACGAAGATACCGACAAGAATGTAGTGGTTAGTGGCAAATTCAATCAGGTGAGCAACCATCGAAGGAGGTTCCAGGGCGTTAAAATGTCGGCCAGTATACACAGCCACTATGGTCGGCCAAACCCCGTCCGGCGGTGACGCGGTCGGAACTTAGCTTTAAACTCCAACTCCCTTTTCCATCGCCCTCTTCTTTATTAGCCACGAGTGGATTCCATGACTACCACGCCTAAACCTTTGGTCCTGATGATTCTCGACGGCTTCGGTCACAGCGAAAGCCCCGAATCCAACGCCGTATTTGCGGCGAAGAAGCCCGTCCTTGATCGCCTGTGGGCCACCGTGCCAAACGGCTTGATCTCGGGCAGCGGCATGGACGTCGGTCTGCCGGACGGCCAGATGGGCAACTCCGAAGTCGGTCACATGAACCTCGGCGCCGGCCGCGTGGTGTATCAGGACTTCACGCGGGTGACCAAGTCGATCCGCGACGGCGAATTCTTCGAGAACCCGACCATCTGCGCCGCTGTTGATAAAGCCGTGGCCGCCGGTAAAGCTGTGCATTTCATGGGTCTGCTCTCCGATGGCGGCGTGCACAGCCACCAGGATCACCTGATCGCCATGGCCGAACTGGCCTTCAAGCGCGGCGCTGAAAAAATCTACCTGCACGCTTTCCTTGATGGCCGCGATACGCCGCCGAAAAGCGCTGCGTCGTCGATCGAATTGCTCGATGCGACCTTCCAGGCACTCGGCAAGGGCCGCATCGCCAGCATTATCGGCCGTTACTTCGCAATGGATCGTGACAACCGCTGGGATCGCGTCGCTCAGGCCTACAACCTGATCGTCGACGGCAACAGCGAATTCAACGCCGCCACCGCGCAGGAAGGTCTCGACGCGGCTTACGCTCGCGGCGAGAGCGACGAATTCGTCAAAGCCACGACCATCGGTGAGCCGGTGAAAGTTGAAGACGGCGATGCTGTGGTGTTCATGAACTTCCGCGCCGACCGCGCACGCGAGCTGACCCGCGTATTCGTCGAAGACGATTTCAAGGACTTCGAGCGCGCACGCCAGCCAAAACTGGCCGGTTTCGTCATGCTGACCCAATACGCGGCAAGCATCCCGGCACCGTCGGCATTCGCCGCGGGCAGCCTGGAAAACGTGCTGGGCGATTACTTGGCGAAGAATGGCAAAACCCAGCTGCGCATCGCTGAAACCGAGAAATACGCGCACGTGACCTTCTTCTTCTCCGGTGGTCGTGAAGAGCCGTTCCCGGGCGAAGAGCGCATTCTGATCCCGTCGCCGAAAGTCGCCACTTACGACTTGCAGCCGGAAATGAGCGCGCCGGAGGTCACCGACCGTATCGTCGAGGCCATCGAAAACCAGCGTTTCGATGTGATCGTGGTCAACTACGCCAACGGCGACATGGTCGGCCACAGCGGTGTGTTCGACGCGGCGGTGAAAGCGGTTGAATGCCTGGATACTTGCGTCGGTCGCATCGTTGAAGCACTGGAAAAGGTCGGCGGTGAAGCGCTGATCACGGCTGACCACGGCAACGTCGAAAAAATGGCCGACGAAGAAACCCACCAGGCGCACACCGCGCACACCACCGAGCCGGTGCCGTTCATTTATGTCGGCAAGCGTGATCTGAAAGTGCGTGAAGGCGGCGTGCTGGCGGACGTAGCGCCAACCATGCTTAAGCTGCTGGGTCTGGAAAAACCGGCGGAGATGACCGGCACTTCCATCCTGGTCTAACCCGCCCGATCAAACACCACAAAACCCTGTGGGAGCGGGCTTGCTCGCGAATGCGGTAGATCAGTCGACTTCAATGTTGCCCGACCCACCGCATTCG
>NZ_CACSJY010000072.1:0-26186 GCF_902706155.1 Pseudomonas sp. 18058 | reverse complement strand
ACGAAGCATTCTTTATCGGCGCTTTGGTGGAAGGGGTGGGGCCGATGTCTCCCACAGTCTGTACTGGGCTAACAGTCAGAAGCTGGCTTTTGGTCCCACCCACCCCTTCGAGTCCTACCATACAAGCGGGCTTGCTCGCGAAGAGGCCAACACGGTCTAAATAGATAAACGCACAGCCAAAGCCGCCAACGTCACCAACAACACCGGCACCGTCAACACAATCCCGACCTTGAAGTAATACCCCCAACCAATGTGAATCCCCTTGCGCTCCAGCACATGCAGCCACAGCAACGTGGCCAGACTGCCAATCGGCGTGATCTTCGGCCCCAAGTCGCTGCCGATCACGTTGGCGTAAATCATCGCCTCCTTGATCACCCCGCTCGCCTGACTTGCATCAATCGACAGCAAACCGATCAGCACCGTCGGCAAGTTGTTCATGATCGACGACAACAGCGCCGTCAGCACGCCCGTGCCCAACGCCGCGCCCCACACGCCGTGGCCGGCAAACATATCCAGCCAGCCGGCCAGATAACCGGTGAGCCCGGCATTACGCAAGCCGTAGACCACCAGATACATGCCCAACGAGAAAATCACGATCTGCCACGGCGCTTCTTTCATCACCTTGCGCGTGGAAATCTTGTGACCGCGAGCGGCGATGCCCAGCAGCAGTGCGGCGCAGACAGCGGAAATCGCGCTGATCGGAATGCCCAACGGCTCAAGGGCGAAACAGCCGATCAACAGAATCGCCAACACCGCCCAACCGGCATAGAACGTGGCTTTGTCGTGGATCGCGGTTTCGGGGCGTTCAAGTTGATCGGGGTCGTAGGCCTTGGGAATGTCACGGCGGAAGAACCACAGCAACATGCCCAACGTCGCCGCGACGCTGACGAAGTTGACCGGCACCATCACCGCCGCGTAGCGGTTGAAGCCGATGTGGAAGAAATCTGCCGAGACGATGTTGACCAGGTTCGACACCACCAGCGGCAGGCTTGCGGTGTCGGCGATAAAGCCTGCGCCCATGACGAAGGCCAGAGTCGCAGCCGGAGAAAAGCGCAGCGCCAGCAGCATGGAAATCACGATTGGCGTGAGGATCAGCGCCGCGCCGTCGTTGGCGAACAACGCCGACACCAGCGCGCCGAGCAGCACCATAAAGGCAAACAGCTTGCGCCCACTGCCCCGCCCCCAGCGCGCCACATGCAACGCAGCCCAGTTGAAGAAACCGGCCTCGTCGAGCAGCAGACTGATGATGATCAGCGCAACAAAGGTGCCGGTGGCGTTCCAGATGATCTGCCAGACCAGCGGGATATCGCTCAGATGCACAACGCCAAAGATCAACGCCAGCACAGCGCCGAGCGTCGCACTCCAGCCGACGCCGAGGCCTTTGGGTTGCCAGATGACAAGGGTAATGGTCAGCAGGAAAATCAGTGACGCAGCAAGCATCCGCAACAGCCTTGTTCGATAGTAGTTTTCAGGAGCGAACAGAGTACCTGTGGCGAGGGGATTTATCCCCGTTGGGTTGCGAAGCGACCCCCTGCGTTCGTCAGTCATACCGAGCTAGCAGGTTTTGCGACTGCTTCGCAGCCGAACGGGGATAAATCCCCTCGCCACAGGAGTTATCAAGCGAAACTATTTTTTGTGTTGCTCGACGAACTGTCCGTAAGCATTGATAAAGCTTTGCAGGAAAGGTTTCACCGATTCACTCAACTTCCCCGCTTCATCAAACGCTGTCCCCGCACCGCCCAGATAAGCCTCTGGTTGCTGCATGCAGGGTACATTGAGAAACACAAACGACTGGCGCAGGTGCTGGTTCGCGCCGAAACCGCCAATGGCCCCCGGCGAAACGCTGATCACTGCGCCCGGCTTGCCGCTCCAGGCGCTCTTGCCGTAGGGCCGCGAGCCGACGTCGATGGCGTTCTTCAGCGGTGCGGGCACCGAGCGGTTGTACTCCGGCGTAACAAACAGCACCGCGTCGGAAGAACCGACTTTTTGCCGGAAAGTACTGTAGGCTGCCGGCGGTGAATCGCCATCAATGTCTTCGTTATACAGTGGCAGATCGCCAATCTCGACAATGCTCAGTTTCAGGTTCGCCGGTGCCAGTTCCGCCAGCGCCAGGGCGACTTTGCGGTTGATCGATGCTTTGCGCAGGCTACCGACTATGACGGCGACGTTATAGACATTGCTCATGGAAGACTCTCGATGTCCGTGGGGGAGCCTGTAGTTATAGATGATCCCGTGACGATTCCACCAGCAGACGAGGGAAAAATCCCGGCTGCTGAATATTTTTTTCGTGCAGGAAAACTTACAGCGCTGGATGGCGGTCTTAAAACCGCAAATCAAGCGTTTTATCTCCAGAGGTTCTAAACAGATGGCAGCAGTACTCGTCGGTCAGTTCCATGCAAGAGATGCGGAAGGCCGCGTTTATTCCGTGCATGAATTCCAGGAATCCAACCCGTCGGCAGACGGTCTCACTGGCTCGGAGCCGATTTACAAACTGGCCATCGGCGATCGTATCAAGAAGATCGACGACCAGACATTCGAACTGGTTCAGTCGGGTATCACCCTGACCCGCGAACCTGAGCCAACCGTCGCTTCATAACTCGTCGTTATGAGCAGAAGTCATATGCGCAGAGTTGGGTTAGGATCAGTCACTGACCCCACCTGCTGAACATGGACTTCACGCATGCGTTTACGCCATATCGAAGTGATTCAGGCGCTCTTGCAGACCGGTCACCTGGGCACCGCCGCCGAATGGCTGCAGTTGCCAGTGACCGAGGTCGAAGAGCGTTTGCGCGAAGCCGAGAGTCAGTTGGGGTTCATGCTGTTCGCCAGCGTTCGCGGACGCTTGCAATCGACGCCGGAAGCGCGGGCGCTGCAAGTCGAAATCGCCCACGTTTATGAAGCGCTCGAGCCGGTTCAGCGTCTGGCCAGCAGCCTCAAACAGTACCTCGCCCCTCCCTTGCGCATCATCGGCACCCCGCCGCTCACCCAACATCTATTACCGCAAAGCCTCGCCGCCCTGCGCCGACGCCTGCCCGATGCACCGTGCAGCCTGCTCAGTGCGCCGACCCGCGACATCGTCCGCACCCTGCTGCTGCGCGAAAGCGATTTGGGCCTGAGCCTGCACGATCCCGAACATCCCGACATTGATTGCCAGCCACTGGCTCACGGCAAACTGCAACTGCTCGCGCCCCACGGTTGGCTGCAGCCGAAGCAGAAATACATTTCTCTACAGGATTTGGCCGGTCAGGCGATGATCGGCCTCGACGGTCAGGATCCGCTAAGCCCGGCACTGGAAAACAAACTCCAGGCCTTGCGCCCGGCGCCGAGCATCCAGACTCGCGTGCAAACCCATCAGATGATGCGCAGCATGGTTGAGGCAGGCGAAGGCCTGGCCATCGTCGACCCGTTCACTGCCCTCGGTGCGCGCGCCGGCGGCCTCGATGTCTGCCCACTGTCGCCGGCGGTACCGATCAGCCTCTACGCGCTGACCTATAAACACTGCGCGCCGTCAGCGGCAATTCAGACCTTGCTGACAATCGTCACGGAACAAGCCGAGGCGATGCTGTCGAGCTGAGCGGGTTTTCCAGCGGATTATCAAACAGTCGATACCAGAACAGCGCCACTTCGGCGGTGTTCGGATCAATGCCGCGATAGCGCAGCTCGTCGACACCGCCAATCACATAGCCGCAACGCTCATACAACCGGCAAGCACCGAGGTTGTTGTTCTGGGTTTCGAGCATGATCCCCGGCAGCTTCTTCTTGCGGCTCCAGAATTGCGCGACATCCAGCAACGCTTTGGCCACGCCATGCCGCCGGGCCGGCGCGTGCACCGCCAATTCATCGATATGGGCGAAGCCGTTCCAGTTGGTGCTGATCACCAAATGGCCCACCGCCTCGTCATCCAGATACGCCATGAAAATCGCACTGTCCGGCGCATCGCGGAAACTGCTGAATTCTTCGGGGTCGATGCCGTAGCACTTGCGGTACGGCACGATGGGTGTCACCCGCCACTGCTCGACAGGCTGACCAATCACCGCCGCGCCGTAAGCGGCCACCTCAAAACTGAAGTCGCTGCCCCAGATATAGGGCGCAAAACCTTCGTCGGCGACACGCACCGACAGGCCTGGGTATTTTGGATTCACGGCCGGTTGCATACTGGGAAAAGTCCTCATTCCTTCACACAATCGACGGTGTATTGCCGCCCATTGCCCTCGTCTTCGTGCTGCAATCCATGCACATCCGCGACAAAACCGGGGAAGCTGCTATCGAACGTGCGAGCAAATTTCAGGTAATCGATGATCGAACGGGTCGATTCGGTAAAGCGTTCGCCGGGCATGATAAGCGGAATTCCCGGGGGATACGGCACCAGCATCACGGCGGCAATCCTTCCTTCCAATTCATCGATCGGCACCGCCTCGACTTCGCCGCGCACCAGATGATCGTAGGCGTGAGCCGGTTTCATGGCGATTTCGGGGAGCACGGTGTACATGCGTTTCAGGTGTTTGGCCGTGGCGTTGCTGCGATAACAGGCGTGCAGTTGATCACAGAGGTCGCGCAGGCCCATGCCGCGATAGCGCGCAGTGTCCTCTTGCGCCACGCACGGCAGGCACGTGTCGAGGCGCACGTTGGCGTCGTAACTGCGCTTGAACTCCAGCAGTTCGGTGAGCAGCGTGCTCCATTTACCTTTGGTGATGCCCATGGAGAACAACACCAGAAACGAATACAGGCCGGTTTTTTCGACGACCAAGCCGCGTTCCCAGAGGAATTTGCTGACCACCGCGGCCGGGATGCCCTTTTCGCTTAACGCGCCGCCCGCGTTGAGGCCCGGCATCACCAGGGTCACTTTGATCGGGTCGAGCAGCACATAATCGTCGCTGACATCGCCGAAACCGTGCCAGTCGGCATCGGGTTTCAGCAACCAGTCTTCGGTCTGCACGCGGTCAATACCTTCGACGCCGGGCGGCTGCCAGATCGAAAACCACCAGTCATCCGCAGCAATGTGCTGACGCAGATTCGCCAGCGCACGACGGAAGCTCAGCGCTTCATCAAAAGTTTCCTGCAACAACGAACGTCCGGCCGGGCCCTCCATCATCGCCGACGCCACGTCCAGCGAAGCGATGATGCTGTATTGCGGCGAGGTCGAGATGTGCATCATGAACGCTTCGTTGAAACGGTCACGATCCAGCTGCCGTGCACCGCCGTCCTGCACATGAATCATCGAGGCCTGACTGAATGCCGCGAGCAGTTTGTGCGTGGAATGGGTGGTGAACACCAGCGGACTGTCTTCGCTGCGCGAGGTGGCCATGCCGTAACGTCCGGCAAAGAATTCGTGGAACGCCGCGTAGGCGTACCAGGCCTCATCGAAATGCAGGACTTCAACGCTGTTACCGAGTTTTTGCTTGATCAGCTCGGCGTTGTAGCAGAGGCCGTCATAGGTCGAGTTGGTCACCACTGCCAGTTTGACTTTTGGCGTGCGACCCTTGGTCAGCGGGCTCGCATCGATCTTGACTTGAATCGATTCGCGGCTGAATTCACTCAACGGGATCGGGCCGATGATCCCCAGTTCATTGCGCTCCGGGCACAGGTACAACGGGATCGCGCCGGTCATGATGATCGCGTGCAGCACCGACTTGTGGCAGTTGCGGTCGACCAGCACCAGATCATCGCGAGCGACCATCGAGTGCCAGACAATCTTGTTGGCGGTCGAGGTGCCATTGATCACGAAAAAGGTGTGATCGGCGCCGAAATTGCGCGCCGCACGCGCCTCGGCTTCAGCGAGCGGGCCGGTGTGATCGAGCAGTGAGCCGAGTTCCGGCACGGACACCGACAAGTCGGAACGTAGTGTGTTCTCCCCAAAAAACTGGTGGAACGCCTGCCCTACCGGACTCTTGTGATAGGCCACACCCCCGCCATGCCCGGGGGTATGCCACGAATAATTTGAGTCGGCGGTGTGCTGCACCAGCGCTTTGAAAAACGGCGGCAGCAAACCATCCAGATACTTGCGCGCCGCCCGCGCTACTTGCCGGGCGAGAAACGGCACGGTGTCTTCGAACAGATAGAGAATGCCGCGCAGTTGGTTGAGCTCAGCCATGGCATCGGCCGGGGCGTTCTCCAGGGTGACTTGTTCGCCCAAGGCAAAGATCGGCAGATCCGGGGCGCGCACCCGCGCGAGGCCAATGAGTTCAGCCATGTTCTGCAACAGATGCGAGTTGGTTGAGGCATCCTCGGCGGCAATCAGCATGCACGCGAGGCCATGATGGGTCGACGCGACCAGACGCCCTTCCGTGTAGTCGGTGGCAGAGACGATGCTGAAACCTTCCTGCTCCAGTTCCCGGGCGATGCCACGGATGCGGTCACCGGCGACCGTGTCGGCCTTGATGTCGCGATGGACGATCAACACCGGAAACTTCAAATCTTTGTACATGGGGCTCAGTGTCCTGAGGCGGCAGAAATGAATCTGCCAATGCACTCAGGGTAGAGGGTTGCAGCGAATGTGGCGAGGGTGGCCAGTTGGCTTCATGCCTGTAAAAGCAAAAGATCGCAGCCTTCGGCAGCTCCTACATGAGAATGCGTTCCCTGTAGGAGCTGCCGCAGGCTGCGATCCTTTGATCTTTTAAACCTGAGCGTCAGCCTCAGCAATCTGTGTCCACATCGCCGGCCCACCCGCCGACTTGGCAATAATCTCCAACCGCACCAGATGCGCCGCCAATTCATCCTCAGTCGCACGAATAATCCGCGCAGGCTGGCGATCTACCGGCAAACGGCGAATCTCGGTGGCCGAGTTGTCCGCGCCCTCGCCCGATCCGTTACCGTCAGAAGCATTGCCCGCCAGCGACAGACTGGTCTGGCCGCCGGTCATGGTCAGGTAGACGTCGGCAAGAATCTCCGAGTCGAGCAACGCGCCGTGCAGTTCACGACCGGAGTTGTCGACGCCGTAACGTTTGCACAAGGCATCGAGGCTGTTGCGCTGTCCCGGGTGACGTTCCCGGGCCATCATCAGGGTGTCGAGGATCGAGCAGTGCTGCGTGATGTCAGCGCGATCCTTCGCGCCCATCAAGGCGAATTCGTTGTTGATGAAGCCAACGTCGAACGCCGCGTTATGGATGATCAGTTGCGCGCCTTTGATGAACTCGAAGAACTCGTCGGCGACTTCATTGAAACGCGGCTTGCCGACGAGGAATTCGTTGGTGATGCCGTGAACGCCAATCGCGCCTTCGTCACTCTCGCGATCCGGTTGCAGATAGACGTGGAAATGCCGGCCCGTCAGGCGCCGACCGATCAGTTCGACACAACCGATTTCGATAATCCGGTGACCATCGGTCACCGGCATGCCGGTGGTTTCGGTATCGAGTACAACGGATCTGGTGGCCATCAGTGCTCAGCTCTCAACGGGTCAATCGTGCAAAAACGCGGATGTTAACACGCTCGGCGGGGGGTTTCAGTCAGACCGTGGCGCCCCATTCGCGAGCAGGCTCGCTCCCACATTGGAATGCATTCCAGTTCAAGGAAGGTACAGATCAGATCTGGAATGCATTTTCCTGTGGGAGCGAGCCTGCTCGCGAATGGCAACACCACGATATAACGGAAGAAATCAGCTCTGCTTGTACCCGCGAACCTCGTCCACCCCACGGTTCGCCAACTGGTCAGCCCGTTCGTTACCATGATGGCCGATGTGCCCACGCACCCACTTCCATTTGACGGTGTGGCGGTTGACCTGCTCGTCGAGCTCTTTCCACAAATCAGCGTTTTTCACCGGTTCTTTCGCCGCCGTTTTCCAGCCGCGCTTTTTCCAGTTGGCCATCCACTCGTTGATGCCCTTCATCACGTATTGCGAGTCGGTCACCAGCAGCACTTCGCACGGACGCTTCAAGGCTTCGAGGCCACGAATGGCGCCGAGCAATTCCATGCGGTTGTTGGTGGTGTTGGCTTCGCCGCCCCACAGTTCCTTTTCAACGCCCTTGCACACCAGCAAGGCGCCCCAGCCGCCCGGGCCGGGATTGCCTTTGCAGGCGCCGTCAGTGAACAGTTCTACGGTGTCGACGCTTTCAACGCTTTCGCTCATGCCACTCTATCCAGAAAAATACGTGCCTTGCCGATCACGGATCGACAATGACCAAGGCCGGGACAAACCCGGCCACAATTAAAAGAAGGTTTACGGTTCGATACGGCGGCGGTTGACCTTGGCCATCGGCAGCGGAATCAGCTTGCCCATCGGCTCGCGACGTTCCTGCCGCAACGGCCGCAGGCCCACCACGATCTTGCGCGCGACCAATAAATAGAAGCCGCCGCCCGACAATTGCCAGTCACCGGCCTTGCGTTCCCAGCCGGCCAGACGGCCCTGCCACTTGGCTGACGCGAGCGGCGGACGATAGCACCCGAAGCGGCGTTTCTCCAGCGCGAAGCCCAGCAGGTTGAGCCAGTCGGCGACCCGCGATGGCGATATGCAGCGCGCCTGACGCAAGGCGTCGTGGGCGAAAACATGACGCAGGCCCCACGTGCTCCACGGGTTGATGCCGATGATCAGCAAATGGCCACCGGGGCGCACACTGCTCGCCGCTTCACGCAGCAAACCGTGAGGCGACAGGCAAAAATCCAGACCGTGCTGCATCACCACCACATCCGCCGCGTGTTCGCTCAAAGGCCAGGCCTGCTCTTCGCAGACAATCTCAACCCCCGGCAGCGGCGCGCCAAGGCGGACGTTGCGCTGCACTTGCGGCGCCGACGGTGGCGTTTCAGCGGACGGGCCGTAATGCACCAGATAACCGCCAAAGAACCGGCCGAGCTCGTCTTCCAGCATGCGCCGCTCCTCGTCGAGCAGAAATTGCCCGAGCGGGCCGGACAGCCATTCACGGGCGGCACCGATCAGTGCCAGCCAGTCAGGATCAGCCTGTGCGAACGCTTTATCACTCATCGCATTCTCCAAAGCGCCAGGAACTACTAAGATGCGCCAATGTTTCCCGCTTGGCGAATTCCGACGATGATACAGATCAGTGCCCTGCCCGCGTTCACCGATAACTACATCTGGTTGTTACAAGATCACCGCAGCCAACGTTGCGCCCTGGTCGACCCGGGTGATGCCGCGCCCGTCGAGGCGTGGCTTGATGCACATCCGGACTGGGTCTTGAGCGATATTTTGATCACTCACCATCACCATGACCACGTTGGCGGCGTCGAACGTCTGAAACACATCAGCGGCGCGACCGTTTATGGCCCGGCCAGCGAAAATATCCCGGCGCGCGACGTGGCGCTGAACGACAACGACACCGCCAGCGTGCTCGGCTGGGACTTTGATGTCTATGCGGTGCCCGGTCACACCTTGGGACACATTGCTTATTATCACCACGGTCTGCTGTTCTGCGGCGACACTCTGTTTGCCGCGGGTTGCGGTCGCCTGTTCGAGGGTACGCCCGATCAGATGCACCACTCGCTCAGCCGTCTCGCCGCACTGCCCGAAGACACCCTCGTCTATTGCACCCACGAATACACCCTGAGCAATCTCAAATTCGCCGCAGCGGTCGAACCGACCAATGCCGACATTGCCGCCCGTCTGGAAAAAGTTACCCAACAACGGCAAAACGGCGTGATGACCCTGCCGTCAACTTTGGCACTGGAAAAGCTCACAAATCCGTTTTTACGCACCGCTGAAACATTAGTTAAACAAAAAGTGGACGAACGGGCAGGCGCTCAAAACCGGGCGCCGAGTGAGGTTTTTGCGGCTCTGCGGGCTTGGAAAGATAAGTTCTAAGCAGTGGTCTGCTTGGTACAAAAATTCTCAATGGTTGACCGCAGGGGGTGCGCTTTCTAGAATCGCCCGACATTTTTGCCCGGAACTTACTTCCAGCCAATGTCGTCATCCATACGTAAGTCCGTCAATTCAGACGCATTGACCCGCTTGGCGCAAGCCATCGCGGTGGCTGTGTCCGCCACGCTGGCGGGCTGTTCAAGCCATGCTCCGCAGACTGAAGCGACCCATACGCCGAACATTGCTGCGCGAGCCAAGCAAAAGCCGATCTGGCTCAGCGAAAAGCCCACTCCACAGATTCCTCAGGACGTCTGGGAGCGCATGCGCGAGGGCTTCCAGTTGCAGGAAGGCCTGGGCGTGAACCCGCGCATCGAGCAACAGCGCCTGTGGTTTGCCAGCAATCCTTCATTCCTTGAGAACGCCGGCGATCGCGGCAGCCTCTACATTCATTACATCGTCGAACGCCTCGAAGAACGCAACATGCCGCTGGAACTGGCGCTGCTGCCAGTGATTGAAAGTGCCTACAACCCGATGGCCTACTCCCGCGCTGACGCGGTTGGCCTGTGGCAATTCATTCCTTCCACCGGGCGTTACTTCAACCTGCGCCAGACCCGCTTCTACGATGGTCGTCGCGACATCACCGCCTCGACCACTGCCGCACTCGATTACCTGACCCGTCTGCACGACATGTTCAACGGTGACTGGCTGCTGGCGCTCGCCGCGTATAACGCCGGTGAAGGCACGGTCAGCCGCGCCATCGAACGTAACGAGAAACTCGGTTTGCCAACCGACTACTGGAACCTGCCGCTGCCGTCGGAAACCCAGGCCTACGTGCCGAAGTTGCTGGCGCTGTCGCAAGTGGTGCAGTCGCCGGAAGCGTACGGGGTCAACCTCAACCCGATCGCCAACGAACCGTACTTCCAGGTCGTCGAAATCAATCAGCGCATGGATCTGTCCAAAGTCGCTGAAGTGGCCAACATCGACGAAGACGAACTGTTTCAGCTCAACCCTGCCTACAAACAGCGCATCACCGTCGACGGCCCTCAGCATTTGCTGGTGCCAACGTCGAAGGCGCAATTGCTGACCACCAGCCTGCAGACCATGTCGCCGGACGAGTTGATCAGCAAACGCTCCTTGAAACCGGTGTTTGAAGGCGCTGATCCGACGGAAGTGGCGAAGCTGAAACGCGCCTACCGCGTCAAGCGTGGCGACAACCTCGGCTCCATCGCCAAGGCCAACAAGGTTGAAGTGAAGGATCTGCAACGCTGGAACAAGCTGACCGGCAAAAACCTCAAGGTTGGTCAGACCCTGGTGATGCGCGACACGAGCAAACCAAGCAAGAGCCGCAGCTCGGGCCGGGTCAACACGGTGATTGCGACCAACAGCAAGAGCAAAAAAGGCGATAGCAAGCAGCAGACTCAGTACAAGGTTAAGCGCGGCGACACGTTGTACGTGGTGGCCAAGCGTTTCAATGTTGAGATGCAGCATCTCAAGCGCTGGAATCCGGGTGCGAGCAAGGCTTTGAAGCCGGGGCAGATGCTTACGGTTTATCAGCCGCACTGACAGAAGAGCCCCTGAGATTTCGGGGGCTTTTTTTTGGTTCGGGTTTTTTGGTGTTCTTGAGATCCATCCCCCTCACCCCAGCCCTCTCCCCCAAAGGGTAGAGGGGAAAGGGAGCCGATTGGGGGCTATTCAGAATTTGAGTTCGGCTCGGTATCGCAAGTCGGCGTACCTCCCGCAAACACCTCGGTCAGTCCCCTCTCCCTCCGGGAGAGGGCTAGGGTGAGGGGCTGTCAGGCAAGTGGATTAACCCCCCATTAACCCGCGATCTTTTTCCTGTCCAGACAAGCTGTTACTGTACGGCCCACAAAGCCCAAGCCGCCTGGATCAGATCTGACTTGAAGCGTCCCCTCCTCCTGCTCCTGATCAGCCTGGCCTTGAGCTCAACCGCAAGCGCGACGATTACCGAAAGTCACGGTTATGCGCAGTTCGGCACGCTCAAGTACCCGGCCAGATTTACCCACTTCGACTGGGTCAACCCGCAAGCGCCCAAGGGCGGTACGTTGCGGGTGATGGCGTTCGGCACCTTCGATACGGTCAACCCATACACCTTCAAGGGCACCAGCCCGGTCACCACGCCGAATTTCCTCCAGTACGGCATCAACGAGCTGAACGAGCCGCTGATGGTCGGCACTGGCCAGTATTCGCCTTCCGGTGACGAGCCGGCGTCAAGCTATGGCTTGATCGCGCAATCGGTGGAATACAGCGAAGATCGCAGCTGGGTGGTGTTCAATCTGCGCCCCGAAGCACGTTTCCACGACGGCACGCCGATCACCGCTTATGACGTCGCGTTCTCCTACCGCTTGCTGCTCAAGGAAGGTCATCCGCTGTACCGCACCGCCCTTCAGGAAGTGCTGCGCGTCGATATCCTCAATCCGCAGCGCATTCGCTTCGTGCTCAAGCGCTCGGGCAATCCGCTGTTGATCCTGCGCCTCGGGGAATTGCCGGTGCTGCCGCAGCACTACTGGAAAGACCGCGACTTCAAAGCCACCACCTTCGAACCGCCGCTGGGCAGCGGCCCGTATCGCATTACTTCGGTGACGCCGGGTCGGCAGTTGATCTTCGAGCGGGTCAAGGATTACTGGGGCAAGGATCTGGCGGTCAATCGCGGCAAGTACAACTTCGATCGCATGGAAGTCGAGTTCTACCGCGACAGCGATGTCGCCTTCGAAGCGTTCAAGGCCGGCGAGTTCGACATCTACATCGAGCATCAGGCGAAGAACTGGGCCAACGGCTACAACTTCCCGGCCATCCGCCGTGGCGACGTGATCAAGGCGCAGATCCCGCACCAGATCCCGACCCAGAGTCAGGGCCTGTTCATGAACACCCGCCGCGCCACGTTCGCCGACGTCAAAACCCGCGAAGCGCTGGGGCTGATGTTCGACTTCGAGTGGACCAACCGCGCGCTGTTCAGCGATGCCTACAAGCGCACCACCAGTTACTACCCGAACAGCGAATTCAGCGCCAGCGGCCTGCCGGTCGGGCACGAATGGCTGATGCTCAAGCCGTACAAGGAGCAACTGCCGGCCAAGCTGTTCACCGAGCCGTTCACGTTGCCGCAAACCGACGGCCGCGGCATTCCTCGCGAGACCATGCGCAAAGCGCTGGCCCTGCTCGCCGAGGCCGGCTGGAAGCTCAACGGCCAGCGTCTGCAAAACGTCGATGGCCAGCCGCTGCGCTTCGAACTGCTGCTGGTCAACCCGAATCTGGAGCGCATCCTCCAGCCGTACATTGAGAACCTCAACAGCATCGGCATCGACGCGCGCCTGCGCACGGTCGATCGCGCGCAGTACAAACAGCGCCTCGATCAGTTCGATTTCGACATGATCCTGATGACGCTCAACCAGACCCTCAGCCCGGGCCTTGAGCAGTGGCAGTACTTCCATTCCAGTCAGGTCGGGGTCAAGGGCAGCAAGAATTACGCGGGCATCGCCAACCCGGTGGTCGATCACCTGCTCGAACAATTGCTCGCCGCGCGCACCCGCGATGAACAGGTCGCCGCCGGCAAGGCGCTCGACCGCGTGCTGCTCTGGCAGCACTACAGCATTCCCAACTGGTACCTGAATTATCACCGCCTGGCCTACCGCAACCGGTTGGCCTTTGTTACCACGCCGCCCTTCACCCTGGGCCTGAGCGCGTGGTGGCTGAAGTCTTCGGAGAAAGATCGATGAAACCCATCCGCGCCCTGCTCGTCCAGGCCAGCGGCTTGCTGTTCGCCGGGCTGGCCTTGGCCGCCCCGCAACACGCCGTGACCCTGTACAACGAGCCGCCGAAATACCCGGCCGATTTCACGCATTTCGATTACGTGAATCCCGACGCGCCCAAGGGCGGCGTATTCCGTCAGGCCGGTTTCGGCGGCTTCGACAGCCTCAACCCGTTTATCAGCAAAGGCGTGCCGGCCGATGACATCGGGCAGATCTACGACACCCTGACCAAACACAGCCTCGACGAGCCGTTCACCGAATATGGCCTGATCGCTGGCAAGATCGAAAAGGCCCCGGACAACAGCTGGGTGCGGTTCTACCTGCGCCCCGAAGCACGTTTCCACGACGATCATCCAGTGCGCGCCGACGACGTGGTGTTCAGCTTCAACACGCTGACCAAGGAAGGCTCGCCGATGTATCGCGGCTACTACAGCGACGTGTCCGAAGTCATCGCCGAAGACCCGCTGAAAGTGCTGTTCAAGTTCAAGCACAACAATAATCGCGAGTTGCCGCTGATCCTCGGCCAGTTGCCGGTGCTGCCAAAACACTGGTGGGCCGATCGCGACTTCAGCAAGGGCAATCTGGAAATTCCGCTCGGCAGCGGCCCGTACAAGGTTGCCGAAGTGAAGGCCGGCCGTTCGATACGGTACGAGCGGGTCAAGGATTATTGGGGCAAGGATCTGCCGGTCAACCGTGGCTTCTACAATTTCGACACGATGACCAGCGATTACTACCGCGACAACACCGTCGCCGTCGAAGCGTTAAAGGCCGGGCAGTTCGATTTCTGGCTGGAGATGACCGCGAAAAACTGGGCCAACGCTTACAACATCCCGGCCGTCACCGAGGGCCGTTTGATCAAGGAATTGATCCCCAACAGCAACCCGACCGGCATGCAGGGTTTCGTCTACAACCTGCGCCGTCCAGTGTTCCAGGACATACGGGTGCGTCAGGCGCTCGGTCTGCTGTTTGACTTCGAATGGACCAACAAACAACTGTTCAACGGCGCCTACTTCCGCACCCGCAGCTATTTCGAAAACTCGGAAATGGCCGCCACCGGCCTGCCCGACGCCGATCAACTGGCGATCCTCGACCCGTTCCGCAACAAGCTCCCGGCGCAGGTGTTCAGCGAAGCCTTCGACAACCCGAAGACCGACGCCAGCGGCATGATCCGCAATCACCAGCGCGAGGCCTATCAACTGCTGCAAGAGGCCGGCTGGAAGATCGTCGACGACAAAATGGTCGACGCCACCGGCAAACCGGTGGTGATCGAATTCCTCCTCGCCCAGACCGAATTCGAACGCGTGTTGCTGCCGTTCAAGCGCAACCTCAGCGACCTTGGCATCGAACTGGTGATCCGCCGCGTCGACGTTTCGCAGTACATCAACCGCGTGCGTTCGCGGGACTTCGACATGATCGTCGGCAGCTTCCCGCAATCCAATTCGCCGGGTAACGAGCAGCGCGAATTCTGGATGAGCGCCGCTGCCGACAAGGCCAGCAGCCGCAACACCATGGGCTTGAAGGATCCGATCGTCGATCAACTGGTTGAGAACCTGATCAATGCCGACTCGCGCAAAAGCCTGGTGGCCCACGCCCGCGCGCTGGATCGCGTGTTGCAATGGGGCTACTACGTGGTGCCCAACTGGCACATCAAGACCTGGCGCGTGGCGTACTGGAATCACATCGGCCATCCGAAGGTCTCACCCAAGTACGACATCGGCATCAACACCTGGTGGGTCAAGCCTGACGCTAAACCGGCGGTAGAAGTCGAAACCAAACTGCAAGCCGACCCTGCGGGCACGGAGTAATCAGATGCTGGCGTATATTTTTCGGCGACTGCTGCTGATCATCCCGACCCTGTTCGGCATTCTGCTGATCAACTTCGTGATCATTCAGGCCGCGCCCGGTGGCCCGGTGGAACAGATGATCGCCAAGCTTGAAGGCTTCGAAGGCGCCACCAGTCGCATCGCTGGCGGCGGTGCCGAGGTCTCGGTGGCTGGCTCGTCCTATCGCGGCGCGCAGGGGCTGGACCCGGCGCTGATCAAGGAAATCGAGCACATGTACGGGTTCGACAAGTCGGCCCCGGAACGCCTGTGGATCATGGTCAAGAACTACGCCTCGCTGGATTTCGGCGACAGCTTTTTCCGCGACGCCAAGGTCATCGACCTGATCAAGGAAAAGATGCCGGTGTCGATCTCGCTCGGTCTGTGGAGCACGTTGATCATGTACCTGGTGTCGATCCCGCTGGGGATCGCCAAGGCCACGCGGCACGGCAGTCACTTCGATGTGTGGACCAGTTCGGCGATCATCGTCGGCTACGCGATCCCGGCGTTCCTTTTTGCGATCCTGCTGATCGTGGTATTTGCCGGCGGCAGTTATCTCGACTGGTTTCCGTCACGCGGGCTGACCTCGAACAACTTCGATGAGCTGAGTTTCGGCGGCAAGATCCTCGATTACTTCTGGCACCTCGCGCTGCCAGTTACGGCACTGGTAATCGGCAACTTCGCGACCATGACCCTGCTGACCAAAAACAGCTTCCTCGACGAAATCAACAAACAGTACGTAGTCACCGCCAAGGCCAAAGGCCTGACCCGCCATCGCGTGCTCTACGGCCACGTGTTTCGCAACGCCATGCTGTTGGTGATTGCCGGTTTTCCGTCGGCGTTCATCGGCATCTTCTTCACCGGTTCGCTGCTGGTGGAAGTGATTTTCTCTCTGGACGGTCTCGGCCTGATGAGTTTCGAAGCGGCGATCAACCGCGATTACCCGGTGGTGTTCGGCACCTTGTTCATCTTCACCCTGCTCGGGCTGGTGGTGAAACTGATCGGCGACCTCACCTACACCCTGGTCGATCCGCGCATCGACTTCGAAAGCCGGGAGCATTGAGATGAACCTGTCCCCTCTCAACCGCCGCCGCTTCGAACTGTTCAAAGCCAACAAGCGCGGCTGGTGGTCGCTGTGGCTGTTTCTGATTCTGTTCGGGCTGAGCCTCGGCGCCGAGCTGATCGCCAACGACAAGCCGTTGGTGGTGCATTACGACAACAATTGGTACTTCCCGGCGATCAAGCGCTACCCGGAAACGACGTTTGGCGGCGAATTCCCGCTGGAAGCCAACTACAAGAGCCCGTACATCCGCGAGCTGCTCAAGGCCAAGGATGCGTGGGTGTTGTGGGCGCCGATTCCGTACAACTACCAGAGCATCAATTACGACCTGAAAGTCCCGGCGCCGGCGCCACCATCGGCGGACAACCTACTCGGTACCGACGATCAGGGTCGCGATGTGCTGGCGCGGGTGATTTACGGCTTCCGTATTTCCGTGCTGTTCGCGCTGACGTTGACCGTGTTGAGTTCGATCATCGGCGTGATTGCCGGCGCACTGCAGGGTTTTTATGGCGGCTGGGTCGATCTGGCCGGGCAGCGTTTTCTGGAGATCTGGTCGGGGCTGCCGGTGCTGTACCTGCTGATCATTCTCGCCAGTTTTGTGCAGCCGAATTTCTGGTGGCTGCTGGGGATCATGCTTCTGTTCTCGTGGATGAGCCTGGTCGACGTGGTGCGCGCCGAGTTCCTCCGGGGTCGCAACCTCGAATACGTGCGCGCGGCGCGGGCGCTGGGCATGCAGAACGGCGCGATCATGTTCCGCCACATCCTGCCGAACGCGATGGTCTCGACCATGACATTTATGCCGTTCATCCTCACTGGCGCCATCGGCACCCTCACTGCGCTGGACTTTCTCGGTTTCGGTTTGCCGGCCGGCAGTCCGTCGCTGGGTGAACTGGTCGCGCAGGGCAAATCCAACCTGCAAGCGCCGTGGCTGGGCATCAGCGCCTTTGCCGTGCTGGCCTTGATGTTGAGTTTGCTGGTGTTTATCGGCGAGTCTGCTCGCGATGCCTTCGACCCGAGGAAGTGAAATGAATCAGGACAATCTGATCGAAGTGCGTGACCTCGCCGTCGAATTCGGTTTCGGCGAGCGCGTGCACCGCGTCGTCGAGGGCGTGAGTTTCGACATCAAGCGTGGCGAAACCCTGGCGTTGGTCGGCGAATCGGGCTCGGGCAAATCGGTGACGGCACACTCGATCCTGCGGTTGTTGCCCTACCCGATGGCCCGCCATCCAGCCGGCAGCATCAATTACGCCGGGCAAAACCTGCTGGACCTGAGCGAAAAAACCATTCGGCACATTCGCGGCAATCGCATCGCGATGATCTTTCAGGAGCCGATGACCTCGCTGAACCCGTTGCACTCGATCGAGAAGCAGATCAACGAAGTCCTCGGCATCCACAAAGGCCTGACCGGCAAAGTCGCGACCAAGCGCACTTTGGAGCTGCTGGAGATGGTCGGCATCCCTGAGCCGCACAAGCGCCTCAAGGCCCTGCCCCACGAATTGTCCGGTGGCCAACGCCAACGGGTGATGATTGCGATGGCCTTGGCCAACGAGCCGGAACTGCTGATTGCCGACGAGCCGACCACGGCACTGGATGTGACCGTTCAGCTGAAAATTCTCGATTTGCTCAAGGAATTGCAGGCCCGATTGGGCATGTCGCTGCTACTGATCAGTCACGATTTGAACCTCGTGCGAAGAATTGCGCATCGTGTATGTGTCATGCAGCGCGGTTGCATCGTCGAACAGGCATCGTGCGAAGAGCTGTTCCGTTCGCCGCAGCATCCGTACACTCGGGAATTGCTCGGCGCGGAGCCCAGCGGAGGCCCGGCGACCAATAAAATCGGCGCGCCGTTGCTTGAGGTCGAGGACTTGAAAGTCTGGTTCCCGATCAAGAAAGGCCTGCTCAAACGCACGGTAGATCACGTCAAGGCAGTGGACGGCATCAATTTCAGCCTGCCTCAGGGTCAGACTTTGGGGATTGTGGGGGAAAGCGGTTCCGGCAAATCCACGCTGGGTCTGGCGATTTTGCGTTTGATCGGCAGCAAAGGCGCGATCCGCTTTGAGGGCAAGCAGCTAGACTGCCTGACGCAGAACGAGGTTCGCCCGTTGCGTCGGGAGATGCAGGTGGTGTTTCAGGATCCGTTTGGCAGCCTGAGCCCGCGCATGTGTGTCAGCGATATCGTTGGCGAAGGCCTGCGGATTCACAAAATGGGCACCGCCGAGGAGCAAGAGGCGGCGATTATTGCGGCATTGAAGGAGGTAGGTCTGGATCCGGAAACCCGGCACCGCTACCCCCACGAATTTTCCGGTGGGCAACGGCAGCGAATTGCCATTGCGCGGGCTTTGGTGCTGAAACCGGCGCTGATCCTGCTGGACGAGCCGACTTCGGCCCTCGACCGGACGGTGCAGCGGCAAGTAGTGGAGCTGTTGCGTTCACTGCAAGCCAAGTACAACCTGACGTATTTGTTTATCAGCCATGACCTGGCTGTCGTCAAAGCGCTGAGCCACCAGTTGATGGTGGTCAAGCATGGCCAAGTGGTCGAACAGGGAGACGCGCAAAGTATTTTTGCCGCCCCCCAACATCCGTATACACAGCAGTTGCTGGAAGCCGCTTTTTTGGCACCAGCTACTGCGCAATAACCTGAAAGAGGAGCAACACATGGGTTTTCTCGCCGGTAAGCGCGTACTGATCGTCGGTGTCGCCAGCAAGCTGTCCATCGCATCCGGCATCGCTGCCGCCATGCATCGCGAGGGCGCTGAGCTTGCCTTCACTTATCAGAACGACAAACTGAAAGGTCGTGTTGAAGAATTCGCCCAAGGCTGGGGTTCGAGCCCTGAGCTGTGCTTCCCGTGCGACGTGGCCAGCGATGAAGAAATCGCCAAGGTCTTCGAAGCACTGAGCAAGAAGTGGGACGGCCTGGACTGCATCGTCCACTCCGTTGGTTTCGCCCCGGGCGACCAACTGGACGGCGACTTCACCGAAGCCACCACCCGTGACGGTTTCCGCATCGCTCACGACATCAGCGCCTACAGCTTCGTGGCCCTGGCCAAAGCCGGCCGCGAAATGATGAAAGGCCGCAACGGCAGCCTGCTGACCCTGTCGTACCTGGGCGCCGAGCGCACCATGCCGAACTACAACGTGATGGGCATGGCCAAGGCTTCGCTGGAAGCTGGCGTGCGTTACCTGGCCGGCTCCCTGGGCCCGGACGGCACCCGCGTCAACTGCGTATCGGCTGGCCCGATCCGTACCCTGGCAGCGTCGGGCATCAAGAACTTCCGTAAAATGCTGGCCGCCAACGAAGCGCAAACTCCGCTGCGTCGCAACGTCACCATCGACGAAGTCGGCAACGCCGGCGCCTTCCTGTGCTCCGACCTGGCGTCGGGCATCAGCGGCGAAATCATGTACGTCGACGGCGGCTTCAACACCACCGCCATGGGCAACATCGAAGAGTGATCTTCGCTTAGCCGATAAAAAAACCCGCCAATCTGGCGGGTTTTTTTATGCCCGCAACCCCGCCTCCTGTGGGAGCGGGCTTGCTCGCGAAAGCGGTGGGTCAGGCGATGACGATGTTGAAGGGATGGACGCCTTCGCGAGCAAGCTCGCTCCCACAGGGATCTAGGGTGAAACGGTGTTTTGTGAACACCCGCGAAACCTGTGGGAGCGGGCTTGCTCGCGATGGCAGTGGGTCAGGCAATGATGATGTTGAAGGGATGGACGCCTTCGCGAGCAAGCCCGCTCCCACAGGGGGTTTGTGGTGAAACGGGGTTTTGGGAACACCCGAGAAACCTGTGGGAGTGAGCCTGCTCGCGATGGCGGTGGGTCAGGCGATGATGATGTTGAAGGGATGGACGCCTTCCCGAGCAGGCTCGCTCCCACACGGGGTTTGTGGTGGAACGGGGTTTTGTGAACACCCGCGCAACCTGTGGGAGCGGGCTTGCTCGCGAAAGCGGTGGGTCAGGCAATGATGATGTTGAAGGGATGGACGCCTTCGCGAGCAGGCTCACTCCTACAGGGGATTTGTGGAGAGACGGGATAACGAGAGCACCCGAGAAACCAATGGGAGCTGGCCTGCCAGCGATGGGAACCCGCATCAACAGCGCTTCAGGGCCTGCTTGTGCGCATACATCGCGCCATCCGCGTCGGCGAGCAAGCGATCCACGGTTTCATGGCGTTTGGCGTCGTACTCGATCTGCCCGACGCTGAAGCGAATCGCATAACCCCGATGCAGCGTGGCATTACGCTCTTCAAGGATCTCCTTGAGCCGCGCCATGATCGCCGTGGTTTCGATATGACTCGACCCCGTCAGCAGCGCGACAAACTCATCCCCACCCAACCGCCCCACCACATCGCTCTCGCGAAAGGCAATTCGCAGCACATCGGCAAAGGTCTTCAGCGCGCTGTCGCCCTCGGCATGCCCGTAAAGATCGTTGATCTGCTTGAAATCATTCAGATCAAAAAACAGCAACGTCGCCGGCCGCTCCAGCCGTGCGCAGGCGTCCAGCGCATGCTGCGCCAGTTGCTTGAACCCGCGACGATTGGACAGCAACGTCAGTTCGTCCATGCTCGCCATCTGCACGGCCGTCAGTTCTTGCTCGGCCATTTCCGCCAGATCACGCAAGAGCGCGCGTTCTTCGTCATCAAGTTCGCGAGGTTTGGTGTCGAGCAGGCACAACGTGCCCATTTTATTGCCGTTGGGCACGGTCAGCGGGTAACCGGCATAAAAGCGAATATTCGGCTCGCCGGTCACCAGCGGATTATCGTGGAAACGCACGTCCTCCCGCGCATCCGGGACCAGCAGCAGACCATCATTGAGAATCGCATGCCCGCAGAACGAGATATCCCGTGGTGTCTCGGTAGCCGCCAGGCCCACGCAGGACTTGAACCACTGACGATCCTTGTCGACCAGCGTCACCAGCGCAATCGGCACATTGAACAGTCGTTTGGCCAGCCGCGTCAGCCGATCGAAACGCTCCTCCGGCGCTGAATCGAGAAGGTCGAGGCCGTGCAGCACCTGAATTCGCGCCGCTTCATTGGCAGGTTTTCCTGGAACCAGCATTCGCACACTCCGTTGGCATCAATGACTTTCAGCGTAGCGCAAATCAGCGCAGGGTCACCCCATCAGATGCCCGCCACCGGACACGGCCCGCCCGCGTCGGCCCAGAGCTTGAATTGCTCGACAAAAATGTCATGCGGCACCGGCACCGGCGCGCGCCCTGCCCCGGGATTCCAACCCCACAGCACCAGTTTGTCTTCACTGACGTGTTTGATCAGCGCAGCAAAATCGCGGTCGCCGTTGCTGGAACGATCCTTGATCATCGCGCAGAGTTTGTCCGGTGGCAGGCCGATCCAGGCCATTTTGTGCGCCGCCGGCGGCAGGCTCCAATGCGGTGCGCCCGGCGGTGCATGCGGGCCGTAACTGGCCGGCGGATTGTTTTCTGCGTGACAGGTGGCGCAGGGCAAACCGGCCGCGCCCTTGCCGTCCATACCGCGCACCACATTCATCGCATGCGGAACGCCCGCGTCGAACTGCAGCGGCGAATCGCCGGGGATATGGCAGTTCTGGCAGCGCGGACTCTGGAAGACTTTCTGCACCGTGCCGAACGCCTTCAATGCTTCCTGATCATCGGCAAACAAGTCCGAGGCATAACCGCCGAGCCCCAGCAAAACCACCGTGCCCAACACTAGATGTCGTTTCATCTCACACCCCCGACAGTTGCAGCGGCAACTCGCGCAGACGCTGCCCGGTCAGGGCGAACACCGCGTTGGCCACCGCTGGCGCAGTCGGCGGCACACCGGCCTCGCCGATGCCGCCGGGTTTGTCGCTGCTGGGCACGATGTGCACTTCCACTACCGGCATCTCGTTGAGCCGCAGCACCTGATAATCGTGGTAGTTGGACTGCACCACCGCGCCGTCCTTGAGCGTCAGTTTGCTGTGCAGCGCCATGCCCAGGCCGAAGGTGATGCACGATTCCATCTGCGCGGCGATGCTCTGCGGATTCACCGCGATCCCGCAGTCCACCGCGCAAACCACGCGGTGCACGCGAATCGCCAGATTGTCCTGCGACACCTCGGCGACTTGTGCCACGTAACTGCCAAATGACTCATGCACCGCCACGCCGAGTGCATGACCATCCGGCAACGGAGCCTTCCAATTGGCCTTCTCCACCGCCAGATTCAAAACACCTAGATGCCGAGGATGATCCTTGAGCAAGGTTCGTCGGTACTCGACTGGATCCTTGCCCGCCGCCGTGGCCATTTCATCGATCAGCGATTCCATGACAAAACCGGTGTGGCTATGGCCCACCGAACGCAGCCACAACACATTGATGCCAGTCTGTGGCGAATGCAGATCGACCTGATGATTGGCCAGACCTTTGACGTAAGGACTGTCGGAAACGCCTTCGACCGAAGTGGGATCGATGCCGTTCTTGACCATCGTCGCCTCCATCAACGTGCCGGTCATGATCGACTGCCCGACCAACACATGCTGCCAACTCGACGGCAAACCATCAGCGCCCAAACCGATCTTCGCCTGATGCAGGAACATCGACCGGTAGTAACCGCCACGAATATCGTCTTCCCGCGACCACACGGTTTTCACCGGCATCGCCGCGGCTTTCGCCACTTGCACCGCTTCAGCGACGAAGTCCGACGTTGGATTGGCTCGACGCCCAAAACCGCCGCCAAGAAACTCGGTGTGGATTTCCACTTGTTCAGGCTTCAACCCGGTGATCTTGCCGGCGACCATTTGATCCAGCGTCTGAAACTGCGTACCCGTCCAGATCTCGCATTTCTCGGCACTGATCTTCACCGTGCAATTGAGCGGTTCCATCGGCGCATGGGCCAGATACGGCACGCTGTATTCGACATCGATTTTCTTCGTGGCTTTGCCAAAAGTGCCCTTGGCATCCCCGGCCTGACTGGCTGACGTGCCTTGCGTCGTGGCCAGTTTGCGGAAACTCTCCAGCAATTTTTCACTGCTCAGATCCGCATGCGGGCCCAGATCCCAGTCAATCTTCAGCGCATCTCGCCCGAGCTTCGCCGCCCAATAATGATCGGCAATCACCGCGACACCGGTCGGCACTTGCAGCACTTTGTGCACGCCCGGCACCGCCAACGCTTCGGCGCCTTCGAAGGATTTGACGCTGGCACCAAACACCGGCGCGCGCGCGACCATCGCCGTCATCAAGCCTTCGAACTGCACATCCATGCCGAACTTGGCGCGGCCGGTGATTTTCTCCGGCGTGTCGAGGCGCTTGGTGGGTTTGCCGATGACTTTCCAGTCCTTGGCTTCCTTGAAAGTGATCGACTTTGGATCCGGCACGGGGAGTTGCCCGGCGGCGTCCGCCAGCTCGCCGTACGTTGCACGTTGATCGCCGGCAATCACCACGCCCGACTCGGTGCGAATCGCCGAGGGCGCCACTTCAAAACGCTTCGCCGCTGCTTCAACCAACATTTGCCGAGCGGTCGCGCCTGCCAGCCGATAGCGATCGAACTCCATCCATGTCGACGTCGAACCGCCGGTAATCTGCATGCCGCCAAACCCCGGCATGCCGTAATCCGCTGCTGATGCGGGCGAATGCTCGACGCGGATCTTCGACCAATCAGCATCCAGTTCTTCGGCGATCAGCATGGTCAGGCCCGTCCAGATGCCCTGGCCCATCTCCGAATGCCCGAGCAACACGGTGACGCTGTTGTCCGCCGCGATGCGCAAAAACGCATTCGGCGCAAAGACCTTGCCTTCGTTCTCGGCCGCATAGGCAAACTTATGTCCGCCGGGGACGACGAACGCCACCACCAAACCGCCGCCCAACACGGCGCTACCCTTGAGAAAACCCCGACGCGATACAGGACTGTTCATCACCCGACTCCCACGTAATCAATCAGCCGATTTCCGATGCACGCTTCACCGCTGCGCGGATTCGCGGATAGGTGCCGCAGCGGCAGATATTGCCGGAGAGCGCCTGGTCGATATCGCTGTCGGTGGGTTTGGGGATTTTCGCCAACAAAGCGGCGGCAGACATGATCTGCCCCGACTGGCAGTAACCGCACTGCACCACGTCAAGTTCAGCCCAGGCTTGCTGCACCGGGTGCGAACCGTCGGTGGACAGGCCTTCGATGGTGAGAATTTTCTGCCCGTGGGCCACGGCGGTTGCGGGGGTGATGCAGGCGCGCAACGGCGCCCCGTCGACGTGCACGGTGCAGGCCCCGCACTGGGCCATGCCGCAGCCGAATTTGGTACCGGTCAGGTGCGCGACATCGCGCAGAACCCAGAGCAACGGCATGTCCGCGGGGACATCGAGCTCCTGATCCTTGCCATTGATATTCAAGGTCAGCATCGGGGAATTTCCTCAGACTCACGGTGTTCTGAAGGGGCGCCGCTGTGGCCAAACATGCCTACGCGCGCCTCGGCTTATCCCTTTCAGCAAAGCCTAAATTGCGCATGAAGCCAGACGTTGCGACCACCGGTCATGCAGATGTCGACTTTAATCCTACAGTTGATAACGGCTCGCACCCGAGCCATCCCCTTAGAAAACGCCTCACGAGCGAAACCGCTCCGCGCCCACCGCGCGGGTTATCCATCACATTGGTCTGGAGTAGCGAACATGGGATTTGTCACCACCAAAGACGGCGTCGAAATCTTCTACAAAGACTGGGGCCCGAAAGACGCGCCGGTGATCCACTTCCACCACGGCTGGCCGCTGAGCTCCGACGATTGGGATGCACAAATGCTGTTTTTCCTCGGCAAAGGCTTTCGGGTGATTGCCCATGACCGCCGTGGCCACGGGCGTTCGAGCCAGGTCTGGGACGGCCACGACATGGATCACTACGCCGACGATGCGCTGGCGGTGGTCAATCACCTCGGTGTGAAGAATGTTGTGCATGTCGGCCACTCGACCGGTGGCGGTGAGGTCATTCATTACATCGCCCGGCATGGCCAGGACAACGTCGCCAAAGGCGTGTTGATCAGCGCGGTGCCGCCGCTGATGGTGCAGACCGAGAGCAATCCGGGTGGGTTGCCGAAATCGGTATTCGATGAGTTTCAGGCGAATTTGGCGGCGAATCGAGCACAGTTTTATCGGGATATTCCGACCGGGCCGTTTTACGGCTACAACCGGCCGGGGGCGAAGGCGTCCGAAGGGGTGATCGACAATTGGTGGCGCCAGGGCATGATTGGCGGGGCGAAGGCGCATTACGACGGGATCGTGGCGTTTTCGCAGACGGACTTCACCGAAGACCTGAAGAAAGTCACCGTGCCGGTGTTGGTAATGCACGGTGAGGATGACCAGATTGTGCCGTACGCCAACTCGGCGCCGTTGTCGGCGAAGTTGCTGCCCAACGGCACACTGAAGTCGTACCCGGGGTTTCCACACGGAATGCCGACGACGGAGGCGGATACCATAAACGCGGATCTGCTGGCATTTATTCGCGGCTAAAATTGCTGGTCATACACACTCTCCCCTGTGGGAGCGAGCCTGCTCGCGAATGCGGTCTGTCCGTCAATGTTGGGCTGACTGACCCACTGCTTTCGCGAGCAGGCTCGCTCCCACAATGACGTGTGCCAATCCTCAATTCTGAGATCCACACCCATCCCCTGTGGGAGCGAGCTTGCTCGCGAATGCGGTCTGTCCGTCAATGTTGGGCCGACTGATCCACTGCTTTCGCGAGCAAGCCTGCTTGTATGGTAGGACTCGAAGGGGTGGGTGGGACCAAAAGCCAGCTTCTGACTGTTAGCCCAGTACAGACTGTGGGAGACATCGGCCCCACCCCTTCCACCAAAGCGCCGATAAAGAATGCTTCGT